>NZ_JBHNPP010000005.1:0-249826 GCF_042436695.1 Flavobacterium sp. HJSW_4 | reverse complement strand
TTGATCTAAAACACTGCTTTGTACTAATGGGTGTAAGTTTCCTAACATTACAACATCAGCATCTTTGTAGTTTTGAGGAACTTTCGGCTGAAAATCAGCTAAAACGTTCAATTCAGTAACTAAAGTATCTCTAGAATTTAAATCGTTGTGGTATAAACCGCTCCAGAAAAAGGTCTTTCCTCCTTTTACAATTTCGATACCAGAGATATCAATATTTTTTGAAGTCAATAAATCTAAATGTTCTTGAGGAAAATCGTCGCCAACTACAGAAACAATGGCTGATTGCAAGTTAAAAAATGACGCTGATAATCCGATATAGGTTGCAGCACCACCTAAAATTTTATCTGTTTTTCCGAAAGGAGTTTCAATCGCGTCGAAAGCAACTGTTCCAACAATCAATAGTTTATTCATTTTATGAATTTCGAATTAGGGTGCAAAGATACTTCATAAGTTACAATCTTGCAATGGTTTAGGTTCTCAAAATTTTCTTAAAAAAATGACAACGATTTCGAAGTAAAACTATTGTAAATGAATTGATTAAAATGGGTTTGCTAGAAAGCTTAAAATATGTTTTCTAGAGTTAAGTTGCAACTTTTTCGAAAAAAATTGCGATTATTTTACAGCTTCTTGAAAATGCTTTTTTTAATTAATATTTTTCATCCAATTAATTGCATCCTTCATCGGTTCCTCAGATTTGGAAAATGCGGTATTGTGTCCTAAATCTGGAAACAATTTATAGTTGTAATTTTTTCCTTTAGATTTTAATTTATCAAGATATTCAATTGATAGTTTCACGGGAACTTGAATGTCTTTGCCTCCAAAAATCCAGAGTCCTGGAATTGACAATTTAGAAAGAACATCATTAGGATTTGTATCGATGAATTCATATTTGTCTGGATCATTGAATACATGTTTTCTCGCTTCTTCTTCTGAATGCGTATCCCAAAAATTTTTATCTCCATTGGTATAAAATTGGAATCTCAATTGTTCTTTAACGGTTATAAGTGCTCCGCTAAAAATCGTCATAAATTTAACTTTCTTATTTTTTTCTGCAGCCAATGGAATTATCCATCCGGCTTGGCTACCGCCTATTAAACCAATTGCTATTTTATTGTTTGATAAAGATTTAGATAAAGTATTTACAGCAGCACTAGCATCTAAAGATAAAAGGTTTAGGTTTGAGAAATCAACATTATTAGTTCCTACTTCAGGTCCAGCATATACACCTTGTGATTCTCCAACTCCACGTTTATCATAGGTTAAAACTGCGATTCCATTATTGGCTAGAGTTGTGGCAAAGTCTATCATTCTTTTTTCTTGTCCAGATCCATGAATAATTACAACGGCGGCCTGTATTTTATTAGGTATAAAAATAGTTCCAGCAAGAGAAAATCCTTCACTAACAAATTTTATTTCTTTAGTGGTAAAGTTTGTGGGAGTTGCTGAAGCGTAACTCGAGACAAAAAACAACAAGCTTAAGAGGGAAAATGTAAATGCTTTTAAACCTTTGATTTTGATATTTTTCATTTCTTTTAAAATAATATTACATCTGATATTTTTTATCAAAATAATTTTTCAAAACACCAATCTGAATCAGCATCATAATAGGAACAATCAAAAAGGCATACAAGATGTTTTTTGAAATATGTATTCCAGAAAAGATCGCTGCAATTTTATCTGTGTATGTTTTTCCTATTTCTACATTATTTTCAGCTCCTGCAAAAAGAATATTGTAAACAACTAACATTATTACTGATAAACCAATAAAAATCCATGTTGATGTTGAAATCAAAGGTTTGTATGGTTTTATTTTTGCCTTTTCAGCAACAAGAATTTGCGACATCAAGTTCGAAGTAAAGTCGGCAGATGGCGATTGCAGTGTGTTTTCGGCCATCATTTTATCAATAAGATTTTCTAAGTTTTTATCGCTCTCTTTCATAATACTCAACTATTTCGGGTTCTAACTGCGTTTTTAAAATGGTGGCTAATTTTTGTCGGCTTCTAAATAATTTTACTTTGACATTATTAGTATTTATATTCATGATTTTGCCAATTTCTTCTAAACTCTGATCTTCAAAATAAAAAAGCGTTAGCAAAAAATTGTCATCACTTGGTAACAAATTTAAGCAATTTTGAATTGCCTGCTTTCGTTCTTTATCTTCTAAAGCACTCAAAGCATTTTCCATTGTTTTGATTAAATGTGACGAAAATTCATCAATGGAAATATTATGTTCTTCTTTTTTGCTTTTCTTCAAACGATCTAAACATGTATTATAGGAGATTTTGTAAATCCACGTTGAAAATTTTGAATCGCCTTTGAACTTGCTTAACGAATTAAACGTTTTTATAAAAGTGTCCTGTGTGGCTTCTTCGGCTTCTTCTCTGTTTTTGACCATTTTGAGTGACAATGTAAAGATCATATCTTTATAACGATCAACCAGCACGGCAAACAAATTGGTTTCGCCTTGCAGAATTCTGTCGATATAATGCTGATCATTTAAAGTACTCATATTATATAAGACGACATGTCTTTTGTTTAGGTTACAAGAATTTGAAAAAAAATTCAATTTTTAAATTTTAAATCCCCAATTCCAATTGATGGAACTATATATAGGTAAACTTTGTTAAAACTTAAAATTTTGACAAGGTTTCAAGGATTAAAATTAATTGATTATCAGTAAGTTTTGGTTCTGAAGTTTTAAAAATTGAATTTTTTTTCAAATTCTTGTAACCTCAATTTAAAAGGTGTCGTCATATGGAGTATCAATCAATTAAAAAATATAAAATCATGGGACCAGAAATTTTAGTACCACTTAGTTTTTTTGCAATGATCTTTGGGATCGTTTATTTAGTTTACTCAACAAGAAACAGAGAACGTTTAGCACTTATAGAGAAAGGTGTTGATGCCAGTATCTTTTTTCAATCAAAAACAAATAGGGTTTCGGTATGGAAAATTCTTGTAGTAAACCTGGCATTTTTATTAATCGGTAGTGGTGTTGGAATTTTCCTTGCTTTGGTAATTACAACTTACACTTCTCTTAATGATGGCGCTGTTTATCCTTCAATTATTTTTATAATGGCAGGTATCGGACTTTTGGTTGGATTTAAAACTGCAAAAGATCTGGACAAAGAATAAAGATTTTAGATTAGTAATGAAAAACGCATCAATTAATTGATGCGTTTTTTTTTTATTCTTTAGATCCGATAGTTTCGTAATATTCATCAACAGAAAGTTTTGGCTGCATTGAAGCCATTACAGCCAATTGATCACAACGTTCGTTTTGAGGATGATTGTTGTGGCCTTTTATCCATTTAAAATCCACTTGGTGTTTGCGATATGCAATTAAAAAACGTTTCCATAAATCTGGGTTTTTACGACCGGCAAATTTCTTTTTTTCCCAACCCATAACCCATTTCTTTTCAACAGAATCTACCACATATTTAGAATCGGAAATTACCAAAACTTTCATGTTCGGTTTTTTTAGCTTTTCTAAACCGACAATTACGGCTAGAAGCTCCATTCTATTATTAGTAGTCAAACGAAAACCTTCGTAAAATTCTTTTTTATGCGGTGTTCCGACTAATTCCATTACGACTCCATAACCTCCATTTCCTGGATTTCCTTTAGCAGCGCCGTCTGTATATATGTGTACTTCGTGGGTCATTTAATTATTTTAGATTGTAGATTTCAGATTTTAGATTGATCTAAGATTGAGCCCAATTATTGTTTTGTGTTTTAAACCATATAAGTATATAAGGGCATATAACCTACTTGAATGATTTCTAAGCTAGTCAAAGCGCATATAAGTTATATAGGGATATGAATTTTTGGAATAATTTCGTAGCTATTAAAGCATATATAGGTTTGCTTTTAAATGAACTTATATGGCTTATATGGTTTAAAATTAATTTTAGTTTTTAGAATTTTCCTCAAGGATTTTATGAATAATCTCAGGAAAATGTTTTTGCTCCAATTCATGAATCTTCTCTGCAACTGTTTCTGGAGTATCTTCATCTGTTAAGGCAACATTTGCTTGAAAGATAATCGCACCTTCGTCATAGTTTTCATTAACATAATGAATAGAGATTCCAGTTTCTTTTTCTTTATTATTTACGATTGCTCTATGTATATGCATTCCATACATTCCTTTGCCTCCATAATTAGGTAAAAGGGCTGGATGGATATTAATTATTTTGTTTGGATACTGTTCGATTATGTTTTCTGGGAACTTTAGCAAAAAGCCAGCTAAAATTATCAAATCCGGGTCGATTTCCTGTACTTTTTGTAGTACGTTTCTTTCTAAAAGTTCATTTTTTGAGAAGATTTCGACAGGAATTTGATGATTTTTTGCTCTTTCAATCACTTTTGCCGAAGCATTATTTGTAAAGACCGAAACGACCTTTGCAATTTCAGTGTTCGAAAAATATTTTATAATGTTCTCTGCGTTACTTCCTGATCCTGAGGCGAAAACGATAATTTTTTTCATAAAGTTGTGTGTTTTGAGAGTGCAAAAAACGGAATAAAAATCGAAAATAAATAGCTTTAAAAGACCTTTCTTGAAATTAATTTTATAAATTAGTGTTACATTTATTAACTAAATCATGGTTTTAAAATAAAGTTTTTTATTTTTGCCAACAAATTAAATTCTAAAATTAAAGATTATGTCAGACATTGCATCAAGAGTAAAAGCGATTATCGTAGACAAATTAGGTGTTGACGAAAACGAAGTTGTAACAGAAGCAAGCTTCACTAATGATTTAGGAGCTGACTCATTAGACACTGTTGAGCTTATTATGGAATTCGAAAAAGAATTTGATATTCAAATTCCAGACGATCAAGCAGAAAACATTGCTACTGTAGGTCAAGCTATTTCTTATATCGAAGAAGCAAAAAAATAATAATACCACACCCGATTTCTAAAAGTCCCAATTTTTGAAATTCCAAATTCCAGTTGGAATCTGATTTTTGATTTTTGAAATTTTTAAGAGTCGGGTGTTATTATTTTTTTTTAAATTTTAAATTTAGATTGATTTTCAATCAAACAAGATATATTTTATTGTAATTCCCATGGCTCTTAAATAACAATAAGTTAAGAAAGCGTGGGTTTTATTTGTTTAAAGTACAAAACACATATTTATGGCATTAAGGCGAGTTGTTGTAACAGGATTAGGTGCACTTACTCCTATTGGGAATAATATCCAAGAATATTGGAATGCACTTGTGAATGGGGTTAGCGGAGCCGCTCCGATCACATATTATGATACCGAGAAGCACAAAACGAAATTTGCCTGCGAAGTGAAAAACTTCAATATTGAAGATTACATGGATCGCAAGGAATCTCGTAGATTAGATAAATTTGCACAATATGCAATTGCTGCCAGTGACGAAGCTATTAAAGATGCTGGAATCACAAATGATAACGTAAACAAACAAAGAGTTGGTGTTATCTGGGGAGCAGGAATTGGAGGTTTAGAAACTTTCCAAGATGAAGTATTGTATTATGCAAAAGGTGATGGAACTCCAAAGTTCAATCCTTTCTTTATTCCTAAAATGATTGCTGATATCGCTCCTGCGCATATTTCTATGCGTAACGGATATATGGGGCCAAATTACACAACGGTTTCTGCTTGTGCATCTTCTGCAAATGCATTAATCGATGCTTTCAACTACATTCGTTTAGGAATGTGCGACGTTATTGTTTCTGGTGGTTCTGAAGCTGCAGTTACAATTGCTGGTATGGGAGGATTTAGTTCAATGCACGCTTTATCTACAAGAAACGAAAGCCCAGAAACAGCTTCAAGACCTTTTGACGCAACTAGAGATGGTTTCGTATTAGGAGAAGGAGCAGGAGCATTAGTTCTTGAAGATTACGAGCATGCAAAAGCAAGAGGCGCAAAAATTTATTGCGAAATTGGCGGAGGCGGTATGTCATCAGATGCTTACCACTTAACTGCACCACATCCAGAAGGAATTGGAGTTATCGCAGTAATGGAAAACACATTGAGAGATGCTGGAATGACGCCTGATCAAGTTGATCATATCAATACTCACGGAACTTCTACTCCATTAGGAGACGTTGCTGAGTTAAAAGCGATTAGTAAAGTTTTTGGTGATCACGCTAAAAACATCAACATCAACTCTACAAAATCTATGACAGGACACTTACTTGGTGCTGCTGGAGCTATTGAAGCTATTGCTTCTATCTTGGCAATGCAACACGGAATTGTTCCTCCAACGATTAACCATACTGTTGTTGACGAAAACATTGACCCATCATTAAACCTTACTCTAAACAAACCTCAAAAAAGAGAAGTAAATGTTGCTATGAGTAATACATTTGGTTTTGGTGGACACAATGCTTGCGTATTGTTTAAAAAACTAGCTGATTAATTTTCTGTATATGAATATTATCAAAAAAATATTTTCTAAATCCCGTTCTCTAGAAGACGGGATTTTTTTTGACACTATTCAGAAAATTCTTGGTTTTCCGCCTACAAATGTTGATTTTTATCGAAGGGCTTTCACGCATCGTTCTTCTAATAAGTTAGATCAAAATGGGCATCCTATCAATTACGAACGTTTAGAATTTTTAGGAGATGCTATGTTAAGTGCCGTAATTGCTGCGCATTTATTTAATAAAGCTCCAAATGGCGACGAAGGTTACTTAACCAAAATGCGTTCGAAAATTGTGAGTCGAGAACATTTGAACGAATTAGGAAAAGATTTAAATTTAGTACAGTTTGTAGAAAGCAAAGTGCCAATTCAGCACTTTGGAGAAAACATTCACGGTAATATTTTTGAGTCTTTAATTGGAGCAATTTATTTAGATAAAGGCTATGCTTTCTGCGAGAAATTCATCCAGAAAAGAGTAGTTACTCCTTATGTCGATATTGCTCGACTAGAAGGAAAAGTTATAAGTTATAAAAGCCTTGTTATCGAATGGTGTCAGAAAGAAAAAAGAGTTTTTCATTATGACATTTTTGAAGATAATGGCATAGACGGCCAGCGTTTATTTGGTGTCAAATTAAGTATCGATGATAAAGTTGTCGCAAGAGCGCGTGCAACTTCAAAAAAGAAAGCAGAAGAAAAAGCATCGCAAAGAGCTTATTTTGCATTTCAAGAGAAAATTGACAAGAAATAGCTGCAAAAATGTTGTAACTATCACAAGTCTACAACGTTTTCGTTTATAATTTAACAAAACAAGCACGTCATAACTGTTGATGCTCCGTTTAGAAATAGTATATTTACAACTTGATTTTTCAAGACATGGCTATTCATAAATTGGATTTAGACGAATTTGACGAAATTGATTATTATTTAATGGCAATTCATACTTCATTAGAAGATTATAGATTGGCTTATTTTATTAATAAAATCCTTCCGATCAACTTAAGTAAGAGCAAACACGAGATCCATGCTCAAACTAAGGAAGGTGAAGCAAATTTTTCTAGATTCTATTATTACGATGAAGAAAAAGCTGTTTCCTGGAATTTAATTCAGAATAAAAATGAAATCATTTCTGTGAGTACAAATGATTTTCAGAATTTGTTTTCTAATGAAACAAGTGAGGTTTCGACAACAATTCATTTACTTCCTGAATTTAAAAAAGTCGATTTTTTCCTGAAAATTGATAATAGCGAAGAGGCGCTTAATTTTTCAGAAATTCAACAAAAATTAAACACAATAGAAAGTATTGCGGCTATTTATGTCGTTGATACAGACAAAATAAAATCAAAAAACAATCTAATTTTTTAAAAAAAATGTTAACAAACAAGAAAACCAAAATTGTTGCTACACTTGGGCCCGCTTGTAGTACAAGAGAGATCATTAAAGATATGATCGAAGCAGGGGTTAATGTGTTTAGAATCAATTTTTCGCATGCAGATTACGAAGGAGTAAAAGAGAAAATCGATATCATTAGAGGATTAAACGAAGAGTTTGGTTACACTACAGCAATCTTAGGAGATTTGCAAGGGCCAAAACTTAGAGTTGGTGTGATGGAAGAAGGAACTGTTGTTCACGATGGAGACGAAATCACTTTTACAACAGCAGAAGATATTGTAGGAAATGCTAAAAAAGCATTTATGAAATATCAAAATTTTCCAAATGATGTAAATGTTGGAGAGCGTATTTTGCTTGACGATGGTAAACTTATTTTTGAAATTGTTTCTACAGATAAAAAATCAGAAGTTGTTGCTAAAGTTATTCAAGGTGGAGAATTAAAATCTAAAAAAGGGGTTAATCTTCCAAACACAAAAATTTCTTTACCAGCTTTAACTGAAAAAGATATTGCTGATGCAATTTTTGCAATTGAGCAAAAAGTAGACTGGATCGCACTTTCATTCGTAAAGACTCCTCGCGATTTACAAGATTTACAAGAATTAATTGCTAAGCATTCTGAAGTTAAAATTCCAATTATTGCTAAAATTGAAATGCCAGAAGCTCTAGAGAACATGGATAAAATTGTAGCATATTGCGATGGTTTAATGGTTGCTCGTGGAGATCTTGGTGTTGAGCTTCCTGCTCACGAAGTTCCATTGGTACAAAAAGATTTGATTAGAAGAGCTAAAACGGCTAGAATTCCTGTTATCGTTGCTACACAAATGATGGAGACAATGATTACAAGTTTAACTCCAACAAGAGCAGAAGTAAACGACGTTGCTAACTCAGTAATGGATGGTGCAGATGCTGTAATGTTGTCTGGAGAAACTGCAACTGGAAACTACCCAGTTCAAGTAATTCAAAGAATGGCACAAATTTGTGAGGCTGTTGAGAATTCACCACTTATTCAAGTTCCACAAAATACGCCACAAATTAAAACAAAACGTTTTGTTACTAAAACTGTTTGTCACCAAGCAGCATTATTGGCTAACGAAATTGAAGCTAAAGCAATCTGTACTTTAACAAACAGCGGTTATACAGCTTTCCAAATTTCAGCTTGGAGACCTTCAACAGCACACATTTTAGTATTTACTTCAAACAGAAGAATCTTAACACAATTGAATTTATTATGGGGAGTTAAATCTTTCTACTATGATAATGAAGAAAGTACAGATGATACTGTAACAGATGTAAATCAAATTGCAGTTAATAAAGGTTATGCACAAAAAGGAGATTATTTAATCAACCTTGCTGCAATGCCAATTAAAGATAGAGGAATGGTTAACACGATGAGAGTTTCTGAAATCGAGTAATATTTCTTTAAATATTAAAAAAAGCCGTTTATATTTTTAAACGGCTTTTTTGTTTTTAATGATTTTTGAAAAAAAAATCACTTTACTTTCCTACCCAATATTTTACTCTTTGGGGATGTTTTCTGATTTAATTCTCTGATAATCTGATGGTAATTTAGATGAAAAACTAGGTTTTTTCGTTTCATCTTGTTGCAAAATTGAAAAATGCCTACGCTAAAAACGGATTCAACCCATCATTTACTTCTTTTTTACTTTTTTACGAAGAAAGTCATAACCACTTAATTTTCTGACGTTTTGGTGTGTTTCATTTTAGAAAATGAAACAATTTGATGCAAATTTTCAAATTATGTTGTTTCATATTATAAAATGAAACAAGCTCTTGCCTAATAAATACGATTGTTCGCTTACTTATTGGTTAATTTTGAGATACTTAAGAAAAAGTTAAAAATATTTTGTTTCAAATTTTTAAATAAAATGAATTTGAAACACATCAAAAAAATGAAACCTCAATTGAGTGCATTTTTTGAAACTTACAATTTTCCCATTTGTTTTTTTAGATTTTTCAAACTCATACAATAAGAATTATTAACGAATTTTTTTATCATGAAACAAATCAAATTAAAATGCGGATTTATAAATACCATTCAGGTATTGGCAGTATTATTTTTATCTGGTGTTTCTGTTACGGCACAAAGTAAAAAACCAAATATCTTGGTGCTTTGGGGAGATGATATTGGAATTACTAATATTAGCGCGTATAGTGACGGACTTATGGGATATACTACACCCAATATTGATCGTTTAGCAAACGAAGGAATAAGATTTTTACATTATTATGGAGAACAAAGCTGTACTGCTGGACGTGCAGCGTTTTTGACTGGACAGCATGGTATTCGTACAGGACTTACAAAAGTAGGTTTTCCTGGAGCGCCAATGGGAATGAGTCAATTAGATCCTTCTGTTGGTGGTATCATGAAAAGCCTTGGTTATGCAACAGGGCAATTTGGTAAAAATCACGTGGGAGATAGAAACGAAAGTTTGCCAACAGTGAATGGTTTTGATGAATTTTTTGGAAATCTATATCACTTAAATGCTGAAGAAGAGCCAGAATTGCCAGATTATCCAAAAGACCCAGAATACGTGAAGAAATTTGGGCCAAGAGGAGTACTAAAATGTACCGCAACAAATGTAGATGACGCAACTACAGATCCACGTTTTGGAAGAGTTGGAAAACAAAAAATCGAAGATACAGGAGCGCTTACTAAAAAAAGAATGGAAACTGTAGACGATGAAACTTCTGCAGCAGCTATTGATTTTATTAAAAGACAAAATGCAGCCGGAAAACCATTTTTCTGTTGGTTTAATGCGACTCGTATGCACCTTCGCACGCACGTAAGAAAAGAACATAGAGGAAGATATACGCATGGAGATAGCGAATATATAGACGGTATGATCGAGCATGACGAAACTATTGGAAGTATTTTGAAAGCTCTTGACGATTTAGGAATTGCAGACAATACAATCGTAGTGTATTCTACAGACAACGGTCCTCACATGAATACTTGGCCTGATGGAGCAATGACATCGTTCCGTTCAGAAAAAAATACAAACTGGGAAGGAGCTTTCCGTGTACCTTGTATTGTAAGATGGCCAGGACACATTAAACCAGGTACTATAACTACAGAATTGATGAGTCATAACGACTGGATTCCAACTTTTGCTTCTATTGCTGGAGAGCCAGATATTACAAATAAACTTTTAAAAGGCTATAATGCAAATGGTAAAACCTACAAAGTGCATTTAGACGGTTTTGACCAAACAGATTTATTAAAAGGAGGAAAAACCCATAGAGACAAATTCTTCTATTCTGATGATGATGGATTGTTAGTTGGTCTTCGCGTAGGCGATTATAAATATGTTTTTGCAGAACAACGTTTAGCAGGAACTATGGGAGTTTGGGCAGAACCTTTTACAGAACTTCGCCTTCAAAAAATATTTAACTTATACCAAGATCCATACGAGCGAGCTGATTTTACTTCAAATACTTATTGGGATTGGTTAATTAATCACGTAGGATCTGTTTATGGTGCAATGAACGATGTATTTGTTTTTGCAGAAACATTCAAAGAATATCCACCACGTTCATTCCCGCCAAGTTTTAATCCAACAGTTATACTTCAACAGACTATTCAAGGTATTAAAACGCAACAGTATGTTGAGAAAAACATTTTACCTAAAATGAAAGAAGAAGAGGCAGCTTCAAAAAAGAAAAAATAAATCATAACAAAAGAGATTCAGATTGAAGAGTCTGAATCTCTTTTATTAAACAAAAACACCATGAGAAAAAATATATACTTTTTGTCTCTAGTAGTTTTGTTTTTCTTTTCCTGTAAAAAATCTGATACGTTAACTTCCCCAACAACAGAGAGTAAAAAAACAGAAACTACTGCAGGCGGCGATCCTTTGCCGAGCTGGAACGATGGAGCGTTAAAAAGCGATATTATTGCTTATGTCGAAAAAGTGACCAAAGAAGGAAGTCCAGACTTTATTCCAGAGCAAGATAGAATTGCAACTTTTGATAATGACGGAACGTTATGGGCTGAAAAACCTTATGTACAAGAACTTTTTGCTTTTTATAAAGTGCAAAAAATGGTTGAAGCTAATCCTGAATTGGCAAAAAAACAGCCTTTTAAAGCGGTTGTAGAAAAAGATAAAACGTTCTTTGAAAAAGGAGGAGATAAAGCACTTATAGAACTCGTTGCGGCAACTCATACCGGAATGACAGAAGATGAATTTGAAACTTCGGTTGCAGATTTTTATAAAAATGCCAAATATCCTGGCAAAAATGTTCCTGTAAAACAAATACGCTATCAGCCGCAATTGGAACTGCTGAATTATCTCCGTGCCAACGGATTCAAAACCTTTATCGTAACTGGAGGAACAATAGAAGTAGTGAGAGGAATATCTCAGGACTTTTACGGAATTCCGAAAGATCAGGTTGTGGGGACTTCTTTCAAATATAAATATGATGGAGCTAAAAATGCTGTACAGCGAGAAGGGGCTTTAGATCATTTTAATGATAAGGAAGGAAAACCTGTCGGAATTCAATTGCACATTGGACAACGACCTGTTTTTGCTTGCGGAAACGAGGGCGGAGCAGGAGATATTGCCATGTTAACTTATTCGCAAGGCAACAAATACCCTTCTTTTCAATTATTGGTAAACCATAATGATTCGATAAGAGAGTTTAGTTATCAAGAAAAAGATAATGCATCATTAAACGCTGCCGCTAAAAACAAATGGCATGTTGTGGATATGCAAAAAGACTGGAAAAAAGTTTTTTCCGATAATTAGATTGAGTTAGTTAGAATTAAAATGAAACAACTTTTTTGGTTGGGTTGTTTCATTTTGATTTAAAGAACATTTATAAATTTTAAAATGAGCAATCCTATGAAGTTTTATAATGTTATCAAATCACTTTTAATTGCTGTTTCTTTAGTTTTTAGTCTTAATACTTATGCGCAAGAAGATAAACCGGGAAGTAGTCCTCAGGAACTTGCTGATAAATTAGCAAATCCGGTAGCAAGTTTAATTAGCGTACCGCTTCAGAATAATTTGAATTACGGAATCGGGCCGTACAATGGTGTGAAGTATACCATCAATGTACAACCTGTTATTCCGTTTAAATTGAGCGACAACTTAAATTTAATAAGCCGATGGATTCTTCCAGTTGTGGATCAAAGAAATATTACGGGATTAAATTCTCATGAATTCGGTTTGAGTGATGCTACAGTTACAGCGTTTTTTGCTCCAAAAAGCGAAAAAATAATATATGGAGTCGGACCTGCATTTTTAGTACCAACAGCTACAGATAAATTATTAGGAACAGAAAAATTTGGTGTTGGACCTAGTGTTTTGGTAATGCATCAAGGAAAAGGACTTTCAGTTGGTTTTATTGCTAATCAGATTTGGTCTGTTGCAGGAGCAAATGATCGCGCCGATTTCAATCAATTTTATACGCAGATATTTCTTTCTCATAGTTATAAAAGTGGAGCAAACTGGGGTGTAAATGCCGAGATTACTCAAAATTGGGAAGGCAATACTACTTTAATTTCTTTGAATCCAATGATGGGCGGAATTACAAAATTTGGCAAACAAGTGGTTCAGTTTTCTGTCCAACCACTTATTCCGATTGTGGGGCATCAAAATATAAAACCAGATTGGGGTTTAAGAGCCGTAGTCGCTTTTGTATTTCCTCAATAATAAATCAATAAGATGTCTGAAAAATCAAAACATATAGACAAAACCATATTTGATCCTGTAATATCAAAGGCAGAGCGTTATGAAAGAGGAGCTTCTATCAGAAACAAAACGCCATTGGCAAATCATCAGGAATGGAATTCTTTTAAAAATCGAAAAGATCCAGTAGACATTTTGATTCAGACGAGTATAGGAAGAGTTGAAAGTTTATTGCCAATTCGGTACAGAAGAATGATGGAATCGCCGTTTTCTTTTTATAGAGGAGCCGCCGCTATTATGGCAGCAGATTTGGCCCATACTCCTGTGTCGGGAATAAATCTTCAGCTTTGTGGCGACTGTCATTTAATGAATTTTGGAGGTTTTGCAACTCCCGAACGCAAATTGGTTTTTGATATTAATGATTTTGACGAAACTTTTCCAGGGCCTTGGGAATGGGACATAAAAAGATTAGCGACAAGTTTTGCTATTGCGGGACAATGGCGAAAATTCTCCAAAAAGAACTGTAAAGAATTTGCCTGGCATGTTGCTGACAGTTACAAAAGGCATATGATTGATTATAGCAAATTATCGGCTCTTCAAATTTGGTATGCCGATATTGATTTTGCAGAATTGATTGATTTAGGCCACGACAAAGAACTCAAAGAATTTGATCAGAAGAGAATAAAAAAAGCGTCGGAGTATACCGCGCACGAAAAGGAGTTTGCAAAGATGACTTATTTTGATGGAGCCAGAGCGCGCATAAAAGATGATCCGCCACTGATATTTCATCCTAGTGGAGATTTGGAAAAACAAATTGCGAAGGAAGGTGAAATCATTCATAAAAGATATGTAGAATCTCTTTCAGAAGATAAACAGGTTTTGTTAAGCAGATATATGATGCACGATGTGGCCATAAAAGTCGTTGGCGTAGGAAGTGTTGGTACTCTTTGCGGAATTAGTTTATTAATGTCTGCTACTGGCGAACCTATTTTTTTACAATTTAAAGAAGCCAGAAAAAGCGTTCTTGAAGAAAATGTGAAAATCAAAGGTAAATATACGCATCAGGGCGAGCGTATTGTTATGGGACAAAAATTGATGCAGTCTGCTTCTGATATGTTTTTGGGCTGGACAAATGACAGCAGAAATAAGTTCTTCTACATTCGTCAGCTTAGAGATGCTAAAATAAAACCAGTTTTAGAAGTTATGAAACCCAAAAATATGGCAGATTATGCCAAAGCCTGCGGCTGGGCGCTTGCGAGAGCTCACGCGCGTTCGGGAGATCCCTCGATAATTTCGGGCTACATTGGAGATACAGACGAATTTGCCGATGCAATTGCTGAGTTTTCTATTTTATATGCTGCTCAAAACGAATCGGATTATAATAAAATGTTAGAAGCAATAAAACACGGAAAATTGCCAATTGCGGCCGAAATCTAATAATATAGTGCATAGTTGTACAAAGTAAAAATATTTCAAAAAGAATCGAATCAATTTTGGACTAAATAAAGAGACAAAACATAAAGTAAGATTTTATTTATTTAATAGTGTTAATTAAATAAAATAATTTATCTTTGATAGCCTTCTAAGTAATTGTATAATAGTTGTTTGTGTTGTAATAAGCATTATTGACAAGTGTTACGCCCCTCGTTCAAGATTTTTACGATTTTAATACATTCGAGTTAAACTGATTTAATTATTAATTTAATAAATGCAACAACATGAATATTAAAAGAACAAGTCTTCGTATAATCCCAATTTTATTTTTGGGTCTTTTTTACAGCTGCTCTCCAACTGTAAAAGTTACAACCGATTATGATCATTCGGCTAATTTCAGTGAATACAAAACCTTTGCAGTTTACGATTTAAAAGCGCAGCAAGGCCAAGTGAATCAGCTTAATGTTGATCGTGTTGCAAAAGCAATCAGAAATGAAATGCTGGCAAAAGGATTTACAGAATCTAGCAATCCAGATTTAAAAGTAAATGCAGTTTCTATATTAAAAAACAAAACTCAAGTAACAGCCGACACTAATTTTTATGGCTATGGCGGAATGTATCGTCCATACGGATATTGGGGCGGTGGCGCCATGATGGGTGGCGGTAGCACAACATTCAATACCTACGATTATGTTGATGGCTCGTTGGTTATAGATATCGTGTCTACAAAAACAGATAAATTGATTTGGCAAGGAATCGGAAATGCTGAAATTGACAGCAGGCCAGATAATCCAGAGCAATTTATTAATGATGCTATCACAAAAATATTAGCTGGTTTCCCTCCAGGAGCAGTTAAAAAATAACTTTATAAAATATAGTTTTTGTACTTGCCAATCTACGGCAAGTACAATGCTTTGTATCTACACGCCATTTCTCGTATTCTATTTTTAAGATTTTAAGAAAACCATACACTAATTAAACTTAAAAAAATGATCGATATCTTGCTCTCACTTTTCTTTTTCGTAGCTACAATTGCAGGTCTGGCAACTTCAATTATGGTTTTATTTTCCAGAAAAAACTATTCTAAGAGTTTCTTTTTGGGAATGTTTTTATTGAGTCTTGCGGTGGTAAGTATCTACAATTTTTATCTGTCGGCCAATTTATTTAAAAATTTCCCAGATTTATTTACCATTACAAAAGCGTTTATATTTTTAACCGCACCGTGCTCATTTTTGTACGTTAGAAACATTTTATCGCTGAATAAAAGTTTCAGAAAATACGATTGGTTGCATTTTGTGCCATTTGCTATCTATTTCTTTTTAACGCTGATTGTTTATGTTGGAAGTTACACCGATATAAAAGCCGTTCATTACCTTGGACAATTAATCCAAAATCCATTTTCTGTTTTAACACTGACGATTTGGCTTTTCTATGTCTTTTTTCAAACCATGTTGATTTTAAACTATGATCTGAAAAAAATTACAGGAAACCAATTTCATCATAATAAAGTAATTAATTGGATTAGAGTATACAACCTCATGATTTTGTTCTTGTTTTCGGCACTTTTTGTACATCATTTTTTGTTGCAAAAAGTAGATGCAGCAGATCTTTCGTGTTACGTTCTAATTTCTTCCGTATTGTTTTTTACTGTCGGATGGCTTTATTTCAGACCTCAAATTTTTCATGATGAAGAAGAAACATTCGATTTTGTTGTCGACAATACATTAGTCGTAAAAACAAAAGAAACAAAGGCTACCATTCCAATTGCAAACGAACTGACTCTCGAAAAAAGAGAAGAATACCTTTTAAAACTGGATTATGAGTTAAACTCGAAAAATTTATTCTTAAAAAAGGATTTTGTAATCAGAGATTTAGCCGAAGAAACAGGAATATCTGTGCATCATTTATCCAATTTAATTAATTCTGAATTTGGTCTTCATTTTCAGGATTATGTCAACCTTAAAAGGATTGAATATTTTAAAGACAAAATAAACGATCCCGAATGGAAAGACTTATCATTAGAAGGTATGGCGTGGGGTTCTGGTTTTAAATCTCGAACTACTTGTTTTAGAGCGTTTATAAAACACACCGGAAAATCTCCTTCAGAATATTTTAAAACTATCCGAATAAATCCTGATCGTTCAGAAGCTTATTATTTTAAGTAAAATTCTTCTGGCGTAGGTTGGAGATGAGGTAAAATTTTAAGTATAAACGATAAAAATCTTATATGAAAAACAAAAAACCGACACAAAATAACATCTTGTTTTTGCTTTGGATTATCTTATCGTTTAATGTTTTAAGCGCGCAGAAACACCAAGTAGTATTTAAAGATTCTCTAGACGGAGCTTTCGATTTAAGTGATTTTCTAATTTACGCCAACGGATTTATAGTAGTGCCAACCATTATTACAGAACCTGCAGTTGGCGGATTTGGAGGCGCCGTTGCTCCGGTTTTCTTAAAAAAACGCCCTCCAGTTATTGAAGAAGACGGAACTAAACGTCTTGTAAATCCAGATATTACGGGAGGTTTAGGAATGTATACTGCAAATAAAAGCTGGATGGCAGGAGCTTTCCGTTCGGCTACATTGGTAAAATCTAAAATCTTATATCGTGGTTTTGCGGCTTATGGCGATATGAATTTATCATTTTATGCTAACAATAGACCAAACTTGGCCGATCAGGAATTTAAGCTCAATTTTAAATCTACTATATTTTATACGCAATGGCTCAAGCAATTTAAAAATGCAAAATGGAGTGCAGGACCGCAATATTTATTTTTAAATTCGAAAATAAACCTGCCCGATTTTAATCTTCCGCCGCCATTTGTTGATCCAAAAGATATTAAAAGTACTATAAGTCAGTTGGGAGCTGCGCTGCAGTTTGACGGGCGTGACAATATATTTACACCAGATAAAGGAATCCGGATTCAGTCCGATTTTTTCTGGTCAGATAAGGCACTTGGAAGCGATTACCAAGCTTGGCGCATAAATTTATCGGCAATAGGGTATTATCCGTTGGCGAAAACATTAATTGGCGGACTAAGGATTGAAGGGGAGCAGGCGTTGGGGAGTCCGCCTTTTTATTTAAAACCAGGAATCAATTTGCGAGGTATTCCGGCAGCTAGATACATGGGAAATACCAGTATCGTTTCTGAAGCCGAGTTAAGATGGGATGTCTACAGACGATGGAGCGTAATGGGATTTGGAGGTCTCGCAAGCGCTTTTGACGATTGGGACAAAGCCTTTGCCAAACCTGTTGTTTACAGTTACGGAACTGGTTTTAGATATCTTTTAGCTAGAAAATTTAAGCTTAGAATGGGTGTAGACGTTGCTAAAGGGCCAGAAGAGTGGGCGTATTATATTGTTTTTGGAAGCAATTGGATGCGATAATTTTTTAGTCTCAGTCTCAGTTTTCGGTCTCAGTTTGAACTTTGTCAAAGTTTAAAACTTTGACAAAGTTGGGTATTGAGAAACTTTTTATTTCTTCCAATATGGTTTTATAATTTTATTTTGTCTGGCATTTAAAACTAACAAAATAACAGTTGCTATTAAACAAATTATAGTGGCTTGAATACTTCCTTCGGGACCAAATTCACCACCAGTTATAAATTCTGGTCCTTGTATTTTTGCTTCTAATAAACTGCTTGTTTTTTCATTTCCTGATGTGATTGCTCCGAAAATTCCAGATTGAGTAAAATTCCATGCAAAGTGCAAAGCGATTGGAAGCCATAAATTTCGGCTGTAAATAAAAGCAGCACCAAATAAAAATCCAGCCATAGTAATGCATAAGCTTGAAAGAATAGTACTGTGCGCATTGGCAAGATGTAAAATTCCAAACAAAAGACCTGAAATAAGAAGTGCAATGTAGCTTCCTAGTTTTTCTTCGATGATTCTAAAGATAATACCGCGAACCAATATTTCTTCGATAATTGCCACGGTAAACATGATAGCAAACGGAATCAGAATAAATGAAATTGGGTTTACAGCAACAACACTGTAGCTTCCGTTGAGGTAAATAACTAAAATCGTTAACGCTTGTAACGTAAAACCAATTAAAATTCCGAGAGCAGCATTTTTTAAAAATCCCTTTGCAGCAAACTCGGTAATGCTTCTTTTTTCAAATTTTTGAAAGAAAAAAATGTAGCTTAAAATGCAGGCAGAAGAAACAAGAAGTCCTTTTAGCAGATTTCTGAAACCTTTATCTAGAGGAGTTAGTGCTAATAATTTTGAGGCGATTTGCTGTCCAATTACAACAACTGCCATAAAAATAAGTAAAGCCAAAACAGCTTTAATTATGGATGAATTTGATATTTTTTGTTTGAAGGTAAGCGTTTCCATTTGAATTTGGTTTAAGTATTAATTTGAAGCAAATGTAGATTGCCCAAAAACCAAAAAATAGAATGAAATTTGCCTCGCTTATAATTTTTGAAATTGTTTTGGAAGAAATCCCGTCTGACTTTTAAAAGTTCTTATAAAATGGCTTTGATCTGAAAATCCGCATTGGAACGCTATTTCGGTTAAGTTTTCTGGGCTGGATTGTATTAGCGAAAGCGAACGGTTAATTTTAATTCGGCGCATATATTCGCCCAAAGTACAGCCAAAATATTTCGGAAAATGTTTAGAAATTGTAATCGGATTTAAATGTAAAACTTGCGCCAAATCATTCAAATTTGGGTTTTCGTTCCAACAATCATTCAACAATTCATTCAGGCTTTTAACCCAAAACGGACTTTTGTCAAATCGTTCCAAATGATCCGTAGAATTGGAAAGCTGCGAAAATAACATTCGAATATTATCATTAGAAAAAGAATCAGAAGATTGCGTTTCCTTAAAAATCTTCAAAATCAAAAACTTGGTATAAACGCTGTTCTGCACCGATTTTTCTAAAGCAGCTTCATTCATTTCAAGCTCTTTCAGCAGATTTTCTTCAATTTCGATATTAATATTTCTGGACGGAAAAAGCGTATTTTGGTTCAAATGCAGTTCATCACTATGGTAAAAAAGTAACGAACCTGGACCAACTGTTTCGCTAAAGTTTTTACGTTTTTCGGTTGTTCCTCCGTTTAGAAAAAGAGTAATATGGGCATTATTATGCGAATGCCAGCCTTCGTAAACCTTATTTTGGTATTCGGTTTCTACGACTGCAAGACCTTCTGTATGGAAGATATTTTTGGTATTGCCCAGATATTTTTCTTTTTCCAGTTCGTACATTTCCAAATTCTTGCGTGGCGTTTATAGACAACCAAAATACTATTTTATTTGCGAGCTAAAAATATAATCTGAATAGGATTCAAAATACACATTCACTTTTGCATATTTTGTAATCTTTTACATCTCAAAAGAAAGATTATGAAAAAATTAACCGCTAGAAAGCAATAAATTACAAAAAAATTAATTGTTTTGTAACAAATTAGAAACATTGAAGACTAATTTTGTTAAATCTTAAACATAAATTATGAATACATTTTCATTCAAATCAGTGTTTGCTGCTTCAGTATTTTTCGTTGGAACTGCAGGCTGTTTTGCGCAAGACATTTTAGTAAATTCACTTAAACTAAACGCTAGCGACAAAAGTAAAGAGAACTTCAAATTTACAGAAGTAATTAACTTAGGAACAACATCAGTTAAATCTCAAGGATCATCTGGAACTTGTTGGAGCTACTCAACAAACTCATTCTTAGAGTCAGAAATGATTCGTTTAGGAAAACAGCCAGTTGAGTTATCTCAAATTTATTCTGCAAGAAACGTATATGTTGAAAAAGGAGTAAACTATGTTCGTATGCACGGAGCAATTACTCTTGGAGACGGAGGAGCTCTGCACGATGTAATTAATATGTATAAAAAATACGGAACTGTACCAAGAGAAGTTTATACTGGATTAAATTACGGAACAGACAAAAACAAATTTGCTGAAATGGGTGCGCTTATGGAAAGTGTTCTTACAGCAGTGGTGAAAAACCCGAACGGAGAATTAACTCCAAACTGGCAAAAAGCTTACGCAGCTGTTATTGATTCTTACTTAGGAAAAGTGCCAGATAACTTTACTTACAAAGGAAAAAACTATACGCCGCAAACTTTTGCTAAAGAAGTAGTAGGAATTAACCCAGATGATTACGTAGAAATGTCATCTTTCACAAATGCTCCATACTACCAAAAAACAACGATGATGGTGCCAGACAACTGGTCATTGGATCAAGTTTACAACGTAAAAGTAAACGATATGACAGATGTTATCGACAATGCTCTTAAAAAAGGATACACTGTAGCTTGGGCAACAGATGTTAGTGAGAAAAGCTTTAGCTGGAAAAATGGTGTTGCTTACGTACCAAACAAAAAATTCGATGATATGACTGCAGAAGAAAAAGCAGACATGTTTAACGGACCAAAAGCAGAACCAGAAATTACTCCAGAAATGCGTCAAGCAGCGTTTGATAACTACACAACAACAGACGACCACGGAATGCACATTATTGGTTTAGCAAAAGACCAAACTGGAAAAGAATACTATATCGTAAAAAATTCTTGGGGAGAAACAAACGACTACAAAGGTTTCTTGTTTGTAACTAAGAACTTCGTAAAATATAAAACTACTGCATTACTAGTAAACAAAGGAGGAATTCCTGCTGAAATTGCTAAGAAATTAGGGGTTTAATTAACCTGAGGATTTTTAAAGAAAATAGAAAAGCGCCGTAATCTTTTGGATTGCGGCGCTTTTTTTAATTAAATGCTTCATTAGGAATTAAAGCATTGCCATCCCTAAATTCTTCAACTAGATGAAAATTATTTAATTGATTTTCTTCCCAGTAATCTTTAGAAGCATGTTCTAGCAAAATTATTTGAAAATCTTCATGATAATTTTTACTAATATTAGTAATAAAATCATTTAATAATTTAAAAGCATTCTGAAGTTTTTGTCTATCATCATCAATTTTTATATTTTCAGAATTCTTGCTTTCATAATAAGGTTGACTAGGCTGATCAATTATTAAAAATTGAGGAACAAAATTAATTTTTTGATTTATGAAATGTTCGTGTAATCCTAAGAATAAAAATAAATGTAAGAACATATAATTTGACTTACTTCCAATAGTTAAACTTATTGGTTCAGTTTCTTTTCTTACTTTTAGTGTTTTTGTTCTTACATCGAAATTAACTTTATAGTTTTTATAAACTCCCATCGAGTTAGAATTGTTATAATAATTTTGAATTATAGATTCTAAATCTGAAAGCAGAATTCTTCTTTTTTCTTCGGTATCTTTTATTTTCTCTTTAAGGGAATTTAAATCATCTTCGATTTCATCTGTATTTACTGATTCTTCTTCCATATCCCATTTGTTTTCATAAAAACTTAATTGAGATTTAACTTCTCCGATAAAAACATATTTATAAATTTCTTTACTAAAATCAATATTCTTGGATGCATACTTTGAAAGCTCTTCATCGATAAAATCAATTTGTTTTTTTAGTTCTTTTACCTCTGATTTAATGTTAGTAACCATTGTTACTTTATTAGAAATTGCATTCTTAATTTTATGTAATGATTCTTCTAATGATGATAAAAATGCAGTTAATTCTAATGTTGGAATAAGTTGATCAAAGTTTTCTGTAATATATTGGATCGGCTTTAGACTATCGTAATCTTTTTTTAAGTTTTCACGATATTGTTTATATTCATTTTCAAAACGTTCTAAATTCCTTAATTTTCTAAATAAACTTCTTTTTTTACTATTTAGCTCATCAACCTGCATCGAATTATTTGAATACTCTATTTCACGTCCTAATGAAGAAACAAGTCTGTTTAATTTTAGTAATGCATCTTCATTATTGAATAATCTCCTTTCAATTAAATCATAACTTTGGGCTTGAAGTAGCAATTCTTGTATTTTTTTTCCAAAAAGTAATTCTTCCTTGTCAAGCAGTTTTTTTCTTTTTTCTATTTTAGAGAGTTCTTTTTCTAATGAATTTATTTTTTCTTTAACCAATACATTCCCAACATCGTCCACTCCAATTGCTAAATAAAAAATTCTATCAAGTGCTTCTACATATTTGTCACGATCATATAAATCAAAATCAAAAAAAACATTTGTGTTTGCAATTGTATCTTCTGATAAAGTATTAAACAGTAAAAAATATCTATATGAGATTTTGCTGCCAGAAATTATATGTTTACCTCCATAGGGCATTTTAAAATTTTCGTCAATCCCAAACTCTCGCTCTAGAATTTTTTTTACTTGGATTATATCATTGTTATGCGTAGGAAAATCAGGGAGTATACCTGTGCCAGAAAAAAAGACTTCTTTTGAGCCGATTCCTCCTAATGGATGTTTTCGAGCAATAGAAAAATTTTTATTGTTTATGTTGAAATCAATACCATACCAAATTACATTTTCATTTATAGCTGTTTCTGCTATTCGTGCACTTGTAGATAATAAACAGTAATCAATAATTGCTAAGATACTTGTCTTTCCTGTTCCACTAGCTCCTGTTATTACATTTACTTTATTATTTTTAAATTCTAAAATTCTAGGCTCAGAATCATTTTTAAACCAAATTTTAATTTTATTAATTCTAAACTTCATAGTTCGATTTTTAATGTTAAGTAGAGTGAATTTTGATCATTTTGAGTTATAATTTCTATTAAATTGTCAATACCTTTCATTATTTTTTTTGCTCTATCACCAATATCGTGATTGCTTTTTCTTTTAAAATTCCCATTTGGGTTATAATAAATATATTCTCTATCTAATACTATTATCTCTAATTCATTAAGAATGGTTATTGAGTTTATGGAGAGAGGAAGAAAGTCTTTGTAACGTGAGTTGAAATTAGAAAGTAGTAATGGCTTTTTAATAATAAATTCTTCCAAACTTCTATTAATTGAATTATTATTTAATTGTCTTAATGTTTGTTCATGAAGTACGAAAGGAAGAATTAACATGAATTTTGGTATTGAAATCACTTTAACTTTTGCAATGAAGTAAGCTAAAGCAATTGTAGAAATTGCTTCATTGTTGTAAATAAATAGATTGTTTTTAGGAAAATTAATATCTTGATTCCCAATTGAGATGCCATCCGATTTGCTCATTATTTGCTAAATGATAAAAATGTCCATTACTTAATTCTAAAGATAAAGCTGTTTCATCAATTGATAAAATTGCTTTTCTGATTTCATCTAAGCACTCAAGTGCTTTATATTTAATTTCAAAATCTTCAACGCTTATTCCAGTATTGAGTTTCGTTTTAATTTCTCTAAACTTTTGTTTAAAAGAATTTTTCCATATTAATATTGACTGCTTATTAAAGTTTTCTATTTCATAATTAACAATATCTCCGTCTTCTTCCCATTTTTTTAAATTATTAATTAATTGAAACATTTGAATTGTATATTCAAGTATTTCATCCTTCTCACTAATATTTATATCACCGATGTCTAATAATTGAATTATAAATTTTTGATCTTCAATTTTAGTGGGAGCAATTATTTTAAAATCTCTAATAGGAAGTTTATTGGTTAATCCTTTTTTAAAGCATTTCCTAAATTTTGAAGCAAATTCTTCAAATGTTAGCGTTTTTTTATCGCCTTTTTTTACTTCTAGATAATCATTTAGTTTTAATTCAGAATATAAATCATTAAATACATCATCAACTCTTTCTTTAAAAAGAATCTTTTCTAAAATGCGTTCTTTAATTCTGTCAATTAAATTGTCTTCGTCTAATTTAAGATCAATTTGTTTTACGAAATCTTGTAATGTAGAATTATTTAGACTTTTGAATAGTTTTATGTAGCCATTAATAGTTGCGTCTTCTCCACTATCAATTAAACTTTGTAAATAAGTTTTAAACTCTTGTATAGTTAGGTCGCTATTAGCAGTTTTTCTAAGATTGGTAATAAAGGGATTTGCACTTGTAGCTTTGTTGGTTATTAATTGGAATTTGGTGTTATTAATGAATTTTTTTTTATCAGGATTTTCAGTAATAACTTTTGTCCAATTGCTAATTGTTTTCCATAAATCTTTATCTCGCTCAGTTAAGTTTATGTTAGATAAGTCTTTTTTTGTTTGAACTGTATGTTTTGTTTGAATAAGTATAAGACGACCGCCTTGTAAATCAATATGAATATCATCCTTAATCTCTATTCCAATTTTCTCGTTATGTCTCAAGTCTAAAATTAGATACATAAAATAGTAAAATTGATAATCAAAACCAATTGAAGTATCAGAAGCGGAGGTGGTTTCATATCTTGATTTTCCCATATCTTATTTTTTAACAAAAAAACATCCTTAATATTTCAAAGATATAAATAATCTATTGAGAATGTTAAAAAGGATTATTTTGTTAGATGCTAAGATAAAAGTGTATCTCGAATTAATTTTACGGTTTTCCATAATAAACCATACACAATTGAAATTAAACAAAAAAAGAGCCTCTTTTAAAAGAAGCTCTTTTTTATATATTTTTCAAAAACTAGAATTTTACTTCCCCTTCATCAACTTCTCCAAATACTCCACTTTATCCTTCTCAGCCTGAACCAAACGCTCATAAAGCTCTACAATTTTATCAAGAGGGTTGAAATTGCAGTTATGGTTTACAGTTGGTCCGCTATGAATAACAGAGCCTTCGTGGTTATTTTGAATGTTGTTTAGTACAACTTCATCACTATAATTTTTAATCGCATCAGCCGAAACACCCAAAGCCTCAGCAATGGCGTTTAGTTTTTCGTCGTCAACCGTTTCGCTTCCTTCAATATTAGAAACAGATTGTTGGCTCAAACCAATGGCAATGGCAAGTGCTTCTTGTTTCATTCCTCTAAGCTCTCTAATTCGGCTTATGTTTCTCCCGATATGTTTTGGTTTTGTTGCTGTGCTCATACTTCAAAGATATTAAAAATCCTTAAAAATTAGGACTATAGTAAATTACAATCTTTTGTTGGTGAAATACCATTTCTTGTATTTTGTCTTCAGGTATTCTATTGTTTATTTCGCGAAAGCAAAAATACAATTTTTCGTACAATAAATATTCAAAACCAAAACCATAATAAACGCCATGAAAACAGAAAACGAAAGCAACGAAAGTCAAAAGAAAGTAATAGAATCGGTAGCGAAATTGGTATCAGATATTTGTTTCGACGGAGAATTTAGGAACCATCCCGAATACTTAACCGAAATTTTCGAATATCTTCTAGAAGCAGAATTTGGAAACAGTCGCGAGTTACGACTTAAAATGCTAAGCTGTATTGGAATCAGTAAAATGTTGGCAAAAGCTTTAGAACCATTTTCAGACGAAGAAATACAAAAAGCCTGCGTTCAAATGATCCATTCCTAAAAAGCAGTACTTTATCGGTTTTCTAGGTCGTTGGCAGGAGAATAAAAGTTAAAGGGAAGAAAATGAGTAACTTTAATGTGAGTTTTTTAATTGGAGCATTAATTTTATTCAAAAATCATGAAAAAGTATGAAGCACTTATTGTTACACTTGCGTTCGTATTTTCTCTCAGTTGTTTTGCCCAGCACGCAAACAATGCCTCTGTTTCTCCGGAAACAGGAAAAACGACACTATTGACGGATAGTCTTTCTAACAATGATTTGGTCATTCAATCTTATTATGTAGAAGAGAGAATCAATAAGCTTTTTGGGGGTAGAATTATTACCTACCAAGTTTCAAAATTGGACATGGTCGACACATACGATCTTGGACCTAATAATACTAGAACAGTAATTCCTAATTACGTAAAAAGAAAACCTAAAGTAGCTCCAAATACAATAGAGACAAAAACAACTGTTTCAAGTTCGTCTGCCCCTGTAGAACCCGTTAAAGTCGAAATTACAGCTCCTGCTCCGACAACTTCAAAATATGTAACCGTTAATATGGTCGACACCTATGAAAAAGTGCTTGACAAAGGCTATAAATCTATCGATATGCTTAAAAAAGTAGCCGATCGGTTTTATTTTGAAGGAAATCTAAGCGCAGCGGTTGGTTATTACGCGAAATTATTTGAAGAAGCCAAAGATTTGGATGTCATATATTATTACAGATACGCTCAGTCCTTAAAAGCAATAAATGAAAATGAGAAAGCAAATACTTTAATGAAAAGGTTTAAAAGCGAGACTTTGTCTATGAAATAGGTTTTTCAAAGGTTCAAAGGGGCAGGGTTGCAAAGGGACAAAGGCTCAACTTTTTTAAGGGTAATTTGTTTGCGATTTCTCCCCATCGTTCGAAATGACAAACTTGCGAGCTTTGCGTAAATCTTAGCGCCTTTGCGGTTAAAAAAGCCGTCCTTAATATTGGAATTCGAAATTTCTAGATTTGGGATTTAAACAAAAAAAAGACGATCAATTTGATCGTCTTTTTTTTAAGCTCCCCCTCTTGTCCCGATAGCTATCGGGAGAACCAACCCCGAAAGCTTTCGGGGCTCTGATTAAAATGTCAATATGATATAAAAAAAATACCACTTACAATTGTAAGTGGTATTTAATAAGCTCCCCCTCTTGGGCTCGAACCAAGGACCCTCTGATTAACAGTCAGATGCTCTAACCAACTGAGCTAAGGAGGAATCACCTTAAAGGTAAATATGTTTGCTAAAAAAAGTTGCTCCCCCTCTTGGGCTCGAACCAAGGACCCTCTGATTAACAGTCAGATGCTCTAACCAACTGAGCTAAGGAGGAAGTTGTTGCTCTTTTTAGCGAGTGCAAATATAAAACTATTTTTTGTTTCTAAACAACATTTTCACTCTTTTTTTTTACTTTTTTTTACTTGCCGACAATCGCTTTGTAAATGTCGTTACCGTTAGCAAACAGTAGTAGTGAAATAAGTAAAACAAAACCAACCATTTGCGCATTCTCTAGGAATTTATCGCTTGGTTTTTTGCCACTAATTATTTCGTACAATAAAAACATCACGTGTCCACCATCAAGAGCCGGAATTGGCAATAAATTCATAACTCCAAGCATAATCGACAATAAAGCCGTGATTGACCAAAATACTTCCCAGCTCCAAGAACTTGGAAAAATGTTATAAATCGCAGCAAAACCACCTACTTGTTTGTAAGCTTTAGTTTCTGGATTAAAAATCATTTTCAATTGTTTTCCGTAACCTACTAATTGATCTTTCCCTTTTTCAAGACCAACCGGAATAGATTCGAAGAAACCGTATTCTTTTGTACTTATTTTATAGTATCCTAGTTTTTCTAATGATTTCATGTCTAAGCCACCAGAAGCAACACCAAGTCTACCTTCATTATTAACTTTTAAAGTAAGCGGTGTTTCTTTCAAATCACGTAAAACAATTGCAGAGATTGTTTTTCCTTTATTTGCTTCCAAAAAAGTTTTAGCTTCATCAAAATATTTAATCTTTTGTCCGTTAAGGGAAAGAATCAAATCTTTTGGTTTCAAATTTTGGTTTGGAGATTCTTTATCAACTTTTGCAATGGCAAAAGGTGTACGGATACCAACAAGAAGACCTTTTTCTGTTTTAGAAAGCTGATCAACAAAATCTGTTGGCATTGTAATCGTTTGCTGTTGTCCGTTTCTTTCAATCAAAACGTGTTTTGCCATGATCACATTCATGTTCATGTCACTGTCAAAATTTTCTACAGCTTTTCCATCAATAGAAATAATTTTGTCACCCGTTTTAAAACCAGCTTTCAGCATAGCAGGATTTTCAATTGCAACACCATCTTTTAAGTCAGCGTTAGCAATATAAGTATCTCCGTAAGCAAATGCCATACCTATATAGATAATAAAAGCTAGAATAAAGTTTACCGTAACACCGCCAAGCATAATAATTAAACGTTGCCAAGCTGGTTTAGTACGAAATTCCCAAGGCTGAGGAGGAAGAGCCATTTGCTCTTTATCCATACTTTCGTCAATCATTCCAGAAATTTTCACATAACCTCCAAGCGGAAGCCATCCGATACCGTATTCTGTTTCTCCGATTTTCTTTTTGAAAAGTGAATATTTAACATCAAAAAATAAATAAAATTTTTCGACTCTAGTTTTAAACAATTTAGCAGGGATAAAATGCCCTAATTCATGAAGAATAATAAGTAAAGATAAACTCAATAGAAATTGAGAGAGTTTGATAACTATATCCATTTTTTGTTTTTAATTCGTATTTAACGCACAAAAGTAGCGTTTTCTATTTTAATATAAGAGTGCAAGATAGTGTTTAAGGTTTTAAATGTTTGTTAATTAATAAACATTTCGATTTCTCTTTTTATCAAGATACTGTAACTTTACTTTTTGAACACTGCCTTACTCAATTGGTAGTAAAAAATCATTAAAAGTTACAAGTCTATGGCAACGAAATTATTTTCTCCGCTCACCATAAAAAAAATCACTTTAAAAAATAGAATCGCTATCTCGCCAATGTGCCAGTATTCTGCCGTTGACGGATTTGCAAACGATTGGCATCTCGTTCACTTAGGAAGTCGTGCAACAGGCGGTGCCGGACTAATTATTCAGGAAGCAACTGCAGTTTCTCCAGAAGCTAGAATTTCTCCTTCCGATCTTGGAATTTGGAAAGACGAACATATCGAAAAACTAAAACAAATCAATGCTTTTATTGTTTCTCAGAATTCAATTCCTGGAATTCAGTTGGCTCATGCTGGTCGAAAAGCAAGCGTTTCTTCTCCTTGGTTGGGAAATAAAAAATTAGATTTTGCTCAAGGCGGATGGCAAACTGTTGCGCCAAGTGCGATTCCGTATCACGAAGGAGAACCATTTCTACCTGAAGCTTTAGATAAAAACGGAATTCAAAAAGTAATTTCCGATTTCAAAACCGCTACAAAAAGAGTGGTCGAAGCAGGATATCAAGTGGTAGAAATTCACGCTGCTCACGGTTATTTATTGCATCAATTTTTATCGCCTTTAACGAATGTGAGAACAGACGAATACGGAGGAAGTTTTGAAAATAGAATTCGTTTTACCTTAGAAATTGTAGAAGCAGTACAATCAGAATGGCCTTCAGATTTGCCATTAATTGTTAGAATTTCAGCAACCGATTGGGCAGAAAATGGTTGGAATCCAGAAGAATCTGTTCAGCTTTCTAAAATATTAAAAGAAAAAGGAGTAGATTTAATCGATGTTTCGTCAGGCGGATTGGTTTCGCATCAAAAAATAACATTAGGACCAGGTTATCAGGTTCCTTTTGCAGAAAAAGTAAAACAAGAAGCCAACATCGCAACAGGTGCAGTCGGATTAATTACGGAAGCAAAACAAGCAGAAGAAATTTTAAATTTGGATCAAGCCGATTTAATTTTATTCGCCAGAGAATCTCTAAGAAATCCGAACTTGCCTTTAGATTTCGCGAAAGCATTAAAGGACGATATTCAATGGCCAAAACAATACGAAAGAGCTAAACTTTAAAATGTTTTTGCCACGAATTGGACGAATTTCCACGAATTAAAAATTTTATAAGTAGCGATTTGTGTTAATTGGTGCAATTCGTGGCAAACAAAAAAACTATACCAATGCAAAAGATAAAAACAGCATTATTATCATACGGAATGTCGGGAAAAGTTTTTCACGCTCCGTTTTTAGATATTCACGAAGGATTTGAATTATTAGGTTCTTGGGAAAGAAGCAAAAAATTAATTCAAGAAGATTATCCATACGTAAAAAGTTACGCTTCGCTGGACGAATTATTAAGCGACGATGTCGACTTAGTAATTGTAAATACGCCAGTTGGAACGCATTATGAATATGCTAAAAAAGTCCTTTTAGCAGGAAAACATGCTGTGGTCGAAAAAGCGTTTACTACAACTGCTGCCGAAGCAAAAGAATTGGCTAAAATTGCCAAAGAAAAAGATTTAAAATTGGCTGTTTTTCAAAATAGAAGATGGGATAGCGATTTTAAAACCATAAAAAAAGTAATTAATGACGGAGTTTTAGGAGATTTAGTAGAAGCAGAATTTCATTTTGACCGCTACAATCCTTTATTAAGCCCGAAAGCGCATAAAGAAACTGCCAACGACGGAGCGGGAGTTCTAAAAGATTTAGGCCCTCATATTATTGATCAAGCTGTAAGTTTGTTCGGTTGTCCGAAAGCTGTTTTTGGAGATATTCGCGTAACCAGAGAAAATTCTGTTGTAGACGATTGGATCGATTTAACTTTGTTTTATTCTAATTTCAGAGTACGTCTAAAAGCTGGTTTTTTTGTGCGCGAAGCCAATCCTGCATATGTTTTACACGGAAAAAAAGGTTCTTTCTTAAAACCAAGAGGAGATGTTCAAGAGGATGATTTAAAAGCGAGCAAGAAACCAAATTTAGATTCTTGGGGAACAGAAGACGAAAGTCTTGAAGGACTTTTGCATACCGAAATTGACGGTAAAATTGTGAGAGAAAAAATTCCGACGCTTCAAGGCAATTATTTCAGTTTCTTCGATGGCGTTTACGATTCGATTGCAAACAATAAAAAAGAACCCGTTACAGCAGATGAAGGCGTAAAAGTAATGCAGATTATTGAAGCTGCGATTGCGAGTAATGCACAGCAAAAAGTAATAGGCATACAATAAGTAGAGACGCACAATAGTGCGTCTTTTTTTTGGCTTCAATTCTAAAAGTAAAGTCGAAATGTTGTAATTTTAGTAAGATGAATTCAACGGAAAACCTGTGAATTTATAAACAATAACGTTATATATTGTGTATAACCTTAAGCTTTATGCACTTTAACGAGCGTTTTTAGTATTTTTGACCACATTCCAATAAAATTCAATATGCTGATAAACATTAATCCATTATCGCTTTTTCAGACCAAAGCCAAAATCAAGAAAGTATTTAGAGAAGCAAAAGCTTCATATTTAAACCGAATTCGTTTTGCCGTTGGAATGTTTTATTTCGGAATGGGTTTGAGTTTTGCTACGTGGGCGAGTAGAATTCCAGATATCAAAACGGCTTTACATTTAACCGAAGGCGATTTAGGATCTATACTTTTTGCGCTTCCGGTTGGACAGCTAATTGTTATGCCCTTTTCAGGAAAAATGGTAACCAAATTTGGTAGTCATCGCATTTTGGTTTTCTCTTTAATAATGTATGTTTTGTGCTTAATCAATTTAGGATTGGCAACAACATCATTACAATTATCACTAGGATTATTTTTGTTTGGTGTCTTCGGAAATCTTGCCAATATTGCCGTAAATACGCAAGGCGTTTATACCGAAGTTTTATTCAAAAAAACAATCATGTCTTCTTTTCACGGAATGTGGAGTTTTGCTGGATTCACTGGCGCATTGGTAGGTTTAGGAATGCTGACTTTAGATTTGAGTCCGTTGCATCATTTTATAATTGTGGCTGGAATTGTTTTAGTAATGGTGGCATTTAACTTTAAATTTTTGGTTAGAGCCAAAGAAAAATCAAAACCAAAACCAGAAGGTAAAAAACTATTTGTAAAACCAGATACCGCTTTGCTTTGGTTGGGAGTAATCGGATTTTGCAGTATGGCGAGTGAAGGTGTAATGTTCGATTGGAGCGGAGTTTACTTTAAAGATATTGTAAAAGCGCCAGGACCATTGGTAGTTTTAGGTTATACTTCTTTCATGATTATGATGGCAAGCGGAAGATTTTTAGGCGACGGATTAATCAATAAATTTGGACGTGAACGCGTTATGCAGATTAGCGGTGTCATGATTTCAGCCGGACTTTTTACAGCTGTTTTTCTTCCTTATATTATTCCGTGTACTATTGCATTTATGTTTGTAGGACTTGGCGTTGCAACGATCGTTCCTACTGTTTATAGTATTGCAGGGAAAAATCCAACAGTGCCTGCGGGAGAAGCTTTAACGATTGTTTCTAGCGTGAGTTTCTTAGGTTTCTTAATGGGACCTCCAGTAATTGGACATATTGCACAAAGTTTCGGATTACAGTTTTCTTTTGCCTTTATCGGAATTTTCGGTGTTCTAATTGCCTTTATGGTTTCTAAAATTAGAGCTTAGTATTAACTCTATTTTTGATTAACATTTATTAAAAACAAATAAATTTGTAAGAATTTATTTGTTTTTTAAATATTTTGTCTACATTTGAATTCAGCAATAGCTTGAGTTTTTAAACGCTCTTTTTCCAAAAACCAATTTTATCTTTTGAATAAAGGATTTCTATCCTAAGATTATTTTTCAAAGTAAATTGGATTTTTTAATGGTAAAAAAATACGCAGTCTTTTTTATTGTATGGTTTTTTAATTTTGCTTTTTCGCAGAAGGAAATTAGGGTAACAGGAATTGTTATCGATGCTAGAACGCAAAATCCGCTAGAAAATGTAGTGGTGACGATACAAAATACGGCTGTCATGCAGCTCACATCAAAAACAGGGAAATTTGAACTTCAGATATTTCCCCAAAAAGAGAAACTTCTTTTACTGAAAAGTCAAGGGTATAAAGATTTCCTTTTAAAAGTTCAGTCCAATTCAGGGCAAAATATAGATCTCGGTATTTTACAATTAGAAGATACTTATTCAGATGAGGCTCCAGCGGCATTGATTACGTTGTCAGATAATGATTTTTCTGATGACAATAGTTCGTCCGAAATGACATCAGGTCTTTTACAATCTTCAAAAGATGCTTTTATGCAGGCTTCTGCATTCAATTGGGGGCAAGCTCGATTTCGTGTTCGTGGTTTAGATAGCGAAAATGGGACAGTTATGCTTAACGGAATGACGATGAATAAAATCTATGACGGCAGACCGCAATGGGGCAATTGGGGAGGTTTAAACAATGTACTTCGCAATCAGGAATTCTCAGTTGGAACATCGGTTTCCGATTACACTTTTGGAGGTATTTTAGGTACGCAGCAGATTTTTACTCGTGCATCTTTATATCGAAAAGGAGGATCGCTTACGTTTTCTGGAAGCAATACTACTTATTTATGGCGAGCAGTCGGAACTTATGCTTCTGGAATGAATGCTTCAGGATGGGCTTTTGTGGTTTCAGCAGGAAAACGTTGGACTGATGAAGGTTATTTTGAAGGAACAGATTTCAATGGCAATTCTTTTTTTCTTAGTGTGGAAAAGAAATTAAGTAGCAGACACTCAATTAATTTTACGGGATTTTATACACCAAATTCGCACGGAAAGAATTCAGCCAATACCAGCGAAGTTGCTGAGCTAAAGGATGAAAAATACAACTCCTATTGGGGATTTCAGAATGGTGAAAAACGAAATGCAAGAGTAAAAAATGTAGAGGAGCCGCTGTTTATGCTAAATCATTATTTTAAAATTGATAATAAAACCAATCTGAATTCGGCGGTAATGTATCAGTTTGGAAAAGTAGGAAACAGTACGATTGATTATCAAAATGGCGATAGTCCCGATCCAGTTTATTACAAAAAAATGCCAAGTTATTTTACTTCGCTTTACGCGAAAGATCAAGGTGAATTTTCGGGGGCATTTACTCCAGATTATGAAAATGCAGAAAAAAGTAAAATGGCTTTTTTGACAAATTCGCAGATAAATTGGGATGAAATGTATTTTGCTAATCAGAAGCTTGGAGCCAATGGTTATGAGCCTGCACAAAGCCACTATGTACTTTATGAAGACCGAACAGATGATCGAACTTTTGCCTTAAATTCAAATTTAAATACACAGATTACACCAAATATTTCCTTTGATGGCGGATTTACTTTTAAGAAATTAAAATCGCATAATTTTCAATATTTATTGGATCTTCTTGGTGGAGAATATTTTGAAGATATTGATCCGTTTTACAAAGGAAATCTTTCTCAATCAGATTTGCAGCATCCAAATCGTCAAGTCAGGAAAGGAGATATTTACGGATATAATTATAATTTATTGGCGAACACTTTAGATGTTTTTGCTCAGTTTAAGTTTAGCTACAATAAAACAGAATTCTTCTTAGCGCAGTCTTACACAATGTCAGACTATCAAAGAGAAGGATTATATCAAAACGGACTTTATCCAACGACTTCTTTAGGAAAAAGCGATAAAGTAAATTTTGAGAATTTTGGTTTCAAAGGCGGATTCACGTATAAAATTTCAGGAAAGCAGCTGCTGTTTTTCAACGCTGCACATTTTACCAGAGCACCTTCGCTTAGAAATACTTTTTCGAATGCACGCTTAAATAATAGCATTGTTAATGGTATTGAAAGTGAGAATATCAGCAGTGCTGAAGCCAATTATGTTTACCGATCTTCAAAACTCAAGTTGCGTTTAACAGCTTACTATTCTACAATAAAAAATACTTCAAAAACGTCTTATTTCTATGCTGAGGGAATTTTCGACAAAGGTTCTGAATATAATCCTACAAACGCATTTGTCAGTCAGGCTTTGACAAAATTGGATAAGAAAAATACAGGCGCAGAATTAAGTTTTGAGTATCAAATTTCATCAACACTAAAAGCAAATTTATCAGCAGCATTTGGAAATTATGTATATAGCAGTAATCCAAATGTGATGATTACAAACGATGCCAACAGGGCAAAAGAAGGAGCTCAAACCACTTTTGATTTTGGGCCCGCTTTTTTAAAGAATTATAAACAGCCGGGAACTCCACAGCAAGCATATTCGTTTGGACTAGAATATCGTGATCCAAAGTTTTGGTGGGTGGGCGTGAATGTTAATTATCTGTCAGATAGTTATATTGATGTTTCCCCAATTTCTCGAACTTCTCAATTTTACATCAATCCAGTTAATAGCTTTCCTTTTTCAGAGGCAACTGCCGAAAGAGGAAATGAATTATTAAAACAAGAAAAATTTAAGAGCATTAGATTGCTGAATCTTAGCGGAGGCAAATCTTGGCGTATTCATAAAAAATACATCGGGCTTTTTGCCAGCGTCAATAATGTCTTGAATTTAATGTATAAAACAGGCGGTTTTGAGCAGGCAAGAAATGCCAATTTTAGAGCCTTAAATCAAGATATGTCTAGTGGAACACCATCTTTTGGCCCACACTATTATTACGGTTATGGGCGAACTTATTTTCTAAATCTTACAATCGGTTTATAAACTGAAAAAATTATTTCTAATGAAAAAACTAATTTTATTTTTCACCTTATCCATAATATTCAGCTGCAGTAAAGGAGTTGAAAATCCAGAATTAGCTTGTACACAGCCAAATTTTACTGCAAACGAAACGGCAGAAAAAGTATATGAACTCACAGGGACAACAGCTAAGCAATATTTGTACGATGATATTATTGAAGCTTATGTAGTTTCGAGCGATGAAGGAGGGAATTTTTTCAAAACAATTTCATTACAGACAAAAGAAACTGAAAAAGTACCAGCTATTGGTTTTAGTGTATCTATTGACGCTACAAATACTTTTATCGATTATCGTGTGGGGAATAAAGTATATGTAAGACTGAAAAATCAGTTTACAGATTTATATTATGGTGGTGTAAGGATTGGGAGTTTGTATGTGAGTAATGCTGGAGATCCAACAATTGGAAGAATTTCTCAAAATGAGTACAAAAATGTATTAAACGCTTCGTGTACCAATATAGACGAGAATCAGTTGGTAAAATCTCTTTCTATGGAGGAAGCACTTTCAGATGATAAGCTCAATACTTTGATTGAATTAAACGATGTTGAGTTTACCGAAGCAGCGCTAGGACGCCATTATTTTGAAGAAGCCAATAATGTAGGAGGTTCAACCAATTGGTATTTGAGAGATAAAACAGGGAATCAGGTTATTTTTAGAACGAGCGCTTATGCAAAATTTGCAGATCACTTTGTGCCAGAAGGGAACGGGAAAGTTAGAGGTATACTAACAAAATTTGGTTCAGATTATCAATTTATGGTTCGTTATGAAAGTGACATTGCAATGAACGGGAAAAGAAGTACGCCATTCTTTTCGGAAGATTTTCAATCCGTTAAAAACAATGTGAATTTTGTACTTCCTGGCTGGAGCAATATTGTAGAAAAGGCTTCGAAATTATGGGAAAGCACAGTGTATTCTGGAAATGGGTATGCAGAATTTAATACTACAAGCACCACTGCAGCCGAGAATGTGGCTTGGCTGGTTTCGCCTAAAATAGATCTTACAAGTTATAAGAATATTATCCTTTCGTTTAGAAGTGCGCAACATGATTTGAAAGTTGATTCGCCTTTAAATGCTTTAGAGGTTTATATTTCAACCAATTTTGATGGGTCAAGTGTTACGAAAGCAAGATGGATAAAATTGGATGCAAAAGTCCCGACACTTTCAACACCTTCCCGTGAATTTATAAGTTCTGGCGGAATCGATCTTTCTGCTTATTCTGGAAATATAAATATTGCGTTTAAGTACATCGGATCTGGAAAAGATAAAACGTTAAACGGCGCTTTTATGGTAGATGACATAAAGATATTTGGGGAGAAGTAAGAAGTAATTTAGAATAATGAAAATAATAGGTTGATTTTTAAAGTATTATTGAAAAGTTTGTAGTTTTTGTATTTCAAAACGTGAAAATCTAATTGAATTTTGTATTTTGGTCGTCCCAAATCAATACAAAAACAAATATGAAAACCTACTTTATTGCCATCTTAATGATGGTGTTTCCTTGCTTGATGCACAGTCAAGACGACGTTAAACTAAAGCAGATTAACATTGTAAAGACAAATTACCAAAACTCTAAAGACGGAGAAATTGTTAACAAAACAATGGTTTTTAAAGAGGGTAAACTTCAAACCATAACTACTTCAGATGTTGTACAGCATTTCTATTACAACAAAAATGGATTACTGGATATGACAGTAAAAGATAAAGTTGGAAGTGATTGGAAAGAAGTCATAAATTACACTTACGACGCAGATAAGAACATTACCAAATTTGTAAAAAAATACCAAGAAGGACCAAATTATATTACAAAAGTGGTTTCGTTTGTTTATGAAGGAGCAAGGGTAAAAGTAACTACAAAAAAGAGCACTAATCACCAAAACTTAGTAGACGATATTGAATATCTTGTTGAAAACGGAATTATCGTAAGACGTACTTCACGTGATAGAAATAAAGCTATTATCGGAAAATTAGAATATGTTTATGTAAACGATAACGTATCGAGACATAAAGGATTAGTGGGAGATAAAATCTCTAAATCATATACTTACGATGATAAAAAATCGGTTGATCAATTAATAGTTCAAAGTCTTTTTGGAGATAATTACAAAGTAATCGTTCCGATGATTTCTTATCACGAAGAAGAATTTGAGTTTGAAGCAATTTCATATAACAACGAAATGAATTTCAGCCCATCATCAACAGCTTTAGTTGCGGTGAGCAGAAAATACAAATACAACAAATTAAATTATCCAATTTCTTGTTCTCAAATAGAAGAAAACGGAATTGTGAAAACGGAAAAAACGTTTATTTACGAATAAAGGTTTTAAACTTAGACCATTCATTTGAAAAGTGGAACTTTAGTTGAGTTTATCTTAACGGGTTCCATTTTTTTTGAAGTATAGTTTAATATAAATGTAAAAACAAAATTGTATAATTGATTGTAGCTGACAAATGATTAAATTTGTAGCTTATTCGAGACTATGTTAGATAAAGAAGTTATAAATTTTGAGAGAACAGTAATTGTTGGTATTGTTACTCAGAGTCAAAGTGAAGAAAAACTAAATGAATATTTAGACGAATTGGAGTTTCTAACTTTTACCGCTGGAGGTGAGGTTATTAAGCGCTTTTCGCAGAAAATGGAACGCCCTAATCCGAAGACTTTTGTAGGGACGGGAAAAATTGATGAGATCAATCTTTTTGTGGTTGAAAATAAAATATCGACTGTAATTTTTGATGACGAATTAACGCCATCACAACAAAAAAATATCTCAAGAATTATTGACTGTAAAATCTTAGACAGAACAAACTTGATTCTAGATATTTTTGCACAAAGAGCAGAAACTTCATACGCAAGAACACAGGTTGAGTTGGCGCAATGCCAATATTTATTGCCAAGACTTTCTGGTTTATGGACACACCTTGAGCGCCAAAAAGGGGGTATCGGTATGCGTGGACCTGGAGAAACGGAGATTGAAACCGATAGACGTATTGTTCGTGATAGAATTTCGTTGCTAAAAGAGAAAATCAAGACGATTGACAAACAAATGGGAATTCAGCGCAGCAATCGCGGTGCAATGGTTCGTGTCGCGTTGGTTGGATATACCAATGTTGGAAAATCGACATTGATGAATGCAATCGGTAAAAGTGATGTTTTTGTTGAAAATAAATTATTCGCAACCTTAGATACAACAGTTCGAAAAGTGGTTATAAAAAACCTGCCTTTTTTACTTTCGGATACGGTTGGATTTATTAGAAAACTGCCAACACAATTGGTAGATTCTTTTAAAAGTACGTTAGATGAGGTTCGTGAAGCTGATTTGCTTTTACATGTTGTAGATATTTCGCATCCTGATTTTGAAGATCATATTGAATCGGTTAATAGGATTTTGCAAGAAATAAAAAGTAACGATAAACCAACCATAATGGTTTTTAATAAAATCGATACTTACAAACATCTTACTATCGATGAAGATGATTTGATTACAGAAAGAACTCGTAAACATTATACTCTTGGCGAATGGAAACAGACGTGGATGAGTAATGTTGGGGAAGATAAAGCGTTGTTTATTTCTGCTAGAAACAAAGAAAACTTTGAGGAATTTAGAGAGAGAGTTTATGAAGCGGTTCGCCAGATTCATATAACTCGATTCCCATATAATAACTTCTTGTATCCAGATTATAAGGATGCAGTCGAAAAAGACGAAGAAGAATAAAAAAAGCGCTCCAATTGAGAGCGCTTTTTTTATGTTATATGTTTGGCTTGCTTCGGATCATTAGAATCCAAAGCTAATTCCTAAGCCGAATACCTGTCTGGTTTGGAATCCGCGGAAAGCATTATCATCATATATTGCCTGAAATGAGAAATTTGCAGACAGAAATTTATTTACTTTCATGATAATATTAAGAGAATAATCCATGTCTACATTTTGAGGGTCTTCTAAATAGTTTGAGTAAAGGTTTAAAGTGTTTTCTGCGGTAACATTGGTCATAATGGCTAATTTGTAATAAATCGATGAGTAGAAACCTAATTCGTAACGCATAGTTTTGCCTTCGTCCACTCCAAAATAAGCGCCATCTACATAAGGCAGGCCAGTAAATCTATCAATTCCACTTGTATAGGCGTTGTCTACAAAAGTGAATTTTGAAGTTAGAGGAGCAAAATTTATTTTTAAATTTTCGTCTTTAGACCAGTATATACCAGGTCCAGTGGTTAGATATCCAGGTGACATGAACTTAGTTTGCTCCGTTCTGATTTCTTTCCCGTTTGCATCCTGTCCGTAAAGGTATCCAGTTGTAAATTGTGTTCTGAAATTTAGGAAATAAGAGTAATACCATTCTCCAAATGCTCTTTTTCCGACTATAGAGTTGAATTCGAGTCTATCATCAGTTTTCTTTTCAAAATCGGCATTTTTAGTCTGCAATAAACCATATGAGGCTAAAAGTTTATTGTCCCAAGTGACATCGTCTTTTTTGTAGTTGAAATCGTAATTGACTCCCAATGTTCCAGAAAAGCTGTCTTCTCCTCCCGCAATCCAGTTATTAAAACTAGATTGATTCAATAAAAGAGAGACAATTCCTTTCGTTTTCCATCCTTCTCCTTCTATGGTGTCGTTAATTTTTTTTACTGCTTTTTCAGTATTTTTGACTAGCTCTTTTTCTGAATTTTGGGCTTGTACAAATGTGAAGTTTACTAAAATGAAAAGTAATAGAGTTAGCTTTCTCATGGTTTTTAGTTTAGAGTGTATTATCAAATATACTAAAAACCAATGGAAAGTTAAGGGGTATTAGCCTGTTATTGCAGGTTATTTCTTAGATTCTTTGTATAAAGGTACTGCTGAACATGCCTCGCCATACATAATACTTCTTGCAAATGGCTGAAGATAAGTTGTAGCTAAAATGTAAGCTCTCATCGGAACTGGTTTTCTAGAGCAGCCTTTTACAATGACAGGTTTGCCTTTATAAGCAGAATAATCAATTGTGCTTAGAATTTCTTCGTAAAGACTTGCATCCAGATCTTCAATAGTTCCGTTAACTACTTTTTTTGCAAAAGGTGCTAAATGAACGCTTACTAAAATTAATGCCCAAGCAGGAATGATAGCATCTGTACTGCAATTTACAGCCACATATTGATCTTGATATTGCGACCAATCATGGTTTTTAAGATGTTCTCTAAAGTCTTTTTCTTTCAATAAAAATCCTTCCAAAAGCCATTGCGAAATGTCAATTTGCATACGCATTCCCTTTGGATAATAATCCTCTAAATCAAAGACTTCTAAAGCACTATTGGCAACTTTATTGATAATTTCTTCCATTTTTTTTAAGTTTTCAGTCACAGTTTTCAGTCTCAGCTGAACACTGAGACTGAGACTGTAAGCTGTATACTTTTTTAAAGCATTCCTAATTCTAATTTCGCTTCTTCGCTCATTAAATCTTTGCTCCAAGGCGGATCGAAAGTAATTTCAACGTCTACATCTTTGATGTTTTCAATTGTTTTTACTTTTTCTTCTACTTCTCTTGGTAAACTTTCAGCAACTGGGCAGTTTGGAGAAGTAAGCGTCATTAAGATTTTTACTTCGTAATCTGTGTTTACCATTACATCGTAAATTAATCCTAATTCGTAAATATCTACAGGGATTTCAGGATCGTAAATGCCTTTTAAAACTCTTACGATTGATTCTCCTAATTCGTTTGTGTCTATTTCTTGTACCATTTTTTTGTTTTTTCCACCATATAAGTAATATAAGAAAATTTAAGTTTTGACTTGTACTACCTAAAATGTGTTTAATAATTGTTTTTTTAATCTTCTAGCCATCGATATAATTCGTTGACATATGTTTTTTGACCTTCATGATAAATATTTGTTACATTAAAATTTATCATTAATCCTATTGGAGATTCTAAAAGCTTCATATAAGACATTAGTTTGGCGACGTGTATTGGAATAATTTGATAAACAGCTTTTAATTCAAGAACTAAACAATTTTCAATAAATAAATCACATCTTAGATCTGATTCTAACTCCAAACCTTTGTATTCAACAGGAATCTTCAATTCTGATTGAAAATTAATTCCTCTCAAGGAAAGTTCTTTAATCATACATTGATGATAAATGCTTTCTAAAAGCCCTGCCCCAATTTTTCTATGAACTTCAATCGCCGCCCCATTGACCCGATATATCAAATCAGTCAAATATTTCTTTGTTATCATTACTTTTTTTAGCAATAATACAAATAAAAAGAAAGATAAATCTCACTTTGTTTTTTTCTAACCATCTAAATATATAAGAAAATCTAAGTCTTGTTTTACATGAACTTATATGACTTATATGGTTTAAAAATTTCTCTATTTTTTGTTTTTAGCATCAAAAGCCAAAGCGTACATTTTGATGTTTTTAATCATCGAAACCAAACCGTTGGCACGTGTTGCTGATAAATGTTCTTTTAATCCGATTTCGTCAATAAAATCAGTGTCTGCTTCCAGAATATCTTTTGCTTTTTGATTAGAGAAAGCACGAATTAAAATCGCAATTATTCCTTTTGTCAAAATAGCATCGCTATCTGCGGTGAAAACAATTTTATCATCTTGCTGTTCACCTTGTAACCAAACTTTCGACTGGCAGCCTTTGATTAAATTCTCGTCGGTTTTGTATTCTTCTTTGATTAACGGAAGACTTTTTCCTAATTCGATGATGTATTCATAACGCTGCATCCAGTCATCAAACATTGAAAATTCGTCTATTATTTCGTCTTGAATTTCTTTTATCGTCATAATTATTCTTTAGAAAAATCAACTAATAAATTTACTAGTTTTTCGATTTCTTTTGGTGGAAAACCATTGTCGAAACCAGGAGTTTCATAGGTTTTTCCATCTTTTGTTACTTTTAAATTTCCTATTGCAGCACCATCATAAGTACGTTTGTCAGTAGGTGCTTTTAAAGTGCTTAAACTTTCCAAGTTAACTTTCGAAAATGCATCAACGATTTGATTCCATTTTGCATCATCGATATTGTTTTTAACAGGTTCAGCGTTACGGTCTTTAGCAACAGAAACTGTTTTGTCTTGAACAGTTATCACTTTGTAATAACCTCTTGAAAGGGCAGAATATTCAATTTGAGTCGATTTCATATCTGCTTTTTTTTGACTGCAACATCCTGATGCAATAAAAAGTGTTACAAGTAATATTGATAGTATTCGCATATTTTTAGCTTAACATAGTTTGTGCTTTTTTCACAGCATCGACCATTGCGTCAATTTCTTCTTTTGTATTGTAGAAAGAGAAAGAAGCACGAATTGTTCCTGGAATACAGAAGAAATTCATGATTGGTTGCGCGCAATGATGTCCTGTTCTAACCGCAATTCCTAATTTATCTATAATAGAACCAACATCATACGGATGGATTCCATCAATATTAAACGAAATTACAGAAGCTTTATTTTTTCCTGTTCCATAGATTCTGATGCCTTTAATTTCAGATAAACGTTTTGTAGCGTGATCTAAAAGTTCGTGCTCGTATGCTTGAATATTTTCGAAACCAACTTCATTTAAATAATCAATTGCAGTTCCTAAAACAATTCCGCCAGCGATATTTGGAGTTCCAGCTTCAAATTTATGAGGAAGATCAGCGTAAGTTGTTTTCTCGAAAGTAACTTCTTTAATCATCTCTCCACCACCTTGATAAGGAGGAAGTTTGTTTAACCAAGTCTCTTTTCCATACAAAATTCCAGTTCCTGTTGGACCGCACATTTTATGACCAGAAAAAGCATAAAAATCGCAATCTAATTCCTGAACGTCTGGCTTTAAATGTGGAACAGCCTGTGCACCATCAATTAAAACGGCAGCACCAACAGCGTGAGCTTTGTCAATAATATATTTAATTGGGTTGATGATTCCCAATGCATTTGAAATATGATTTACAGTGACGATTTTCGTTTTGTCTGAAAGCAATTTGTCAAATTCTTCCATGATCAATTCTCCATTGTCATTGATTGGAATAACTTTTAAAATTGCTCCAGTTTTCTCGCATAACATTTGCCAAGGCACAATATTGCTATGGTGTTCCAAAGAAGAAACAACTACTTCATCACCAGGTTTTAAAATCGAAGCAAATCCGTTTGCGACTAAGTTAATTCCGTGTGTAGTTCCTGATGTAAAAAGCACTTCGTGAGCATGTTTTGCATTGATGTGCTCTTTTACTTTTCCACGAGCAACCTCATAAGCATCAGTTGCTAACTGGCTTAAAGTGTGAACGCCACGGTGAATGTTGGCGTTGATTTCGTTATAATATTTTACTTCTGCATCAATTACAACTTGTGGTTTTTGCGAAGTAGCTCCGTTGTCGAAATATACTAATGGCTTTCCGTTTACAGTTTGAGAAAGTATCGGGAAATCAGCTCTTATTTTTTGAATATCTAGCATGTCTTATTTAGAAAAAATCTATTTACAAAAGTACTAAAACTAAATTTGTTTATGCAGAAATTCTATAATTTCCTTTTATGGCGCCATTGCCTCAAGGCGTAAATGTTGATTCCGTAAAAATCAATTCGGTTTTCTGAATTATCTGAAACAGTTTTCTAATTTGACACTTAAAATCGTGAACATAAATTATTTATATTGCAGTAAAAATATCTAATCATTATGAAAAAATTTCTCAAAGTATTCCTTCTTGTATTGGTTCTGGCTTTTTTGTACTTCGGATTTACGACGTATCCGAAACTTGATTTGATTTCTGGTTTTTCGGCTAAAAGTGTCGCTTCTGGACATTTTATAGACAATCGTCCGTTGGATTTAATTCAAAAAACTGACAATGATATTAAAATGATTGATTTGGCTAAAAACTCAATTGATGATGCTGGGAAGTTTGCAATTGCTTCAGTTTATGGATTGAAAGAAAGAAAAGCAATTTATCGAGAAGGTCTTGGAGCAACTTTGATTGATGATAATTTTGATGTTTCTAAGCCATATTTGCTTCCAAAAAGAACGAAACTAGAAAATAATCTTCCTTTTCCATACGGAAATAACGAACCAAAAGATTCAGCATTTTCGAATGTTGATTATTCAAAATTGAAAAAAGCGGTTGATAATGCTTTCGACAAAACTGGAGGAAGAATTAAAAGAACTCGTGCGGTTGTAGTTTTATACAAAGACCATTTAATTGCTGAAAAATACGATACAGGATTTAATAAAGACAGTAAAATTTTAGGCTGGTCGATGACGAAAAGTATCACAAGTTCGGCTTTTGGAGTTTTGGCAAAACAAGGAAAAATCGATATTTATAAACCTTCTCCAGTTGCAGAATGGAAAAATGACGAACGCAAAAATATTACACTTAACGATCTGCTTCACATGAATTCGGGTTTAGAATGGGAAGAGAATTACAGCACAATCTGCGACGCTACAAAAATGCTTTTTCAAGCTGAAGATATGGGAAAAGTGCAATTGGAAAAACCGGCGCAATTTAAACCAAACACACATTGGAATTATTCTTCTGGAACAACCAATTTATTATCTCTGATTTTAAGAAGACAATTTAAAACACAACAAGAATATCTTGATTTTTGGTACAGCGCCGTAATCGACAAAATCGGAATGAACTCGATGATTGTTGAACAAGATATGAGCGGAACTTTCGTCGGATCATCTTATGGATGGGCAACACCGCGCGATTGGTCAAAATTTGGATTATTATATCTGCATAAGGGAAATTGGAACGGCGAACAAATCCTTGACGAAAGCTGGGTGAAATACACCGCAACTCCAACCAATACTTCAGAAGGAAAATATGGAGCTCAATTTTGGTTAAACGCAGGAGGAAAATTCCCAGATGTTCCTCGTGATATGTATTATTGCAGCGGTTATCAAGGTCAAATGGTAGCGATTATTCCATCAAAAGATATGGTAATTGTGAGAATGGGAGTTAGGGAAGAAGAACCAGGATTTGATTTTAATGGATTTTTGAAAGAGGTTATGGATAGTGTGAAGAAATAATAAATGGCAATTTTAAAAAGAATAGAAAATGAAGAGCTTTATTTATATATGAATGGAGTTCTAATATATAAACGCTGGCTCAGTTCCGGAAATTCTAAAATATTTGACATAATGGCTTATGACAAATATACGTTAATGACTTATAATGATTTAGAATATGAAAATTCAAGTGAATTGCTGCCTGTTAAAGCTAAAATTAGATTAAAAGGTACTCTAGAAGGAGGAAGGCGAACAGGAATTATTAGTGGTTATCGACCTAATCATGTTTTTGAATATGGGAGCGATGGAAAAATAAATCAAACTTTTATGGGAGATATTATTTTTGAAAATAAAACTACCATAGAACCAGGTGAAGAAAGAATAGTTACAGTAAGGTTTTTGCTTAATCAGCCCATCGAAAAGTATCTTAGTAAAGGACAAATCTGGTGGATTCACGAAGGGCCTAATTTAGTTGGAAATGCGGAAATCATATAAAATAAAAACCCGATAAGTTTTTAAAGCTTATCGGGTTTTTATTTGTTAAAAGAATCTATTACAAATCAAATCCTAAATTCACGCCCAATTTCATGGCAATGATTTTAGTAATTCTTTGTTTTAATTCAGGTATTTTGATGCTTTCGATAACAGCATTTGAGAATGCGTACATCAATAAAGCTTTAGCTTCTTTTTTCGGGATTCCGCGAGACTGCATGTAGAACATTGCTGTTTCATCAAGCTGTCCAACAGTACATCCGTGAGAACATTTTACGTCATCAGCAAAAATTTCCAATTGTGGTTTTGCATTGATTGTCGCTTTATCACTCAATAAAATGTTGTTGCTTTTTTGGAAAGCGTTTGTTTTTTGAGCTTCTTTCTCAACCAAAACTTTTCCGTTGAAAACTCCTGTCGAACGATCAGAGAAAATTCCTTTATAATCTTGGAAACTTTCGCAGTTTGGTTGCGCGTGGTTTACCAAAGTATAATGGTCAACGTGTTGTTTGTCATTTAAGATCGAAATTCCGTTCAACGTACTAGTTAATCTTTCGCCGAAATGGTAAAAGTTTAAGTTGTTACGTGTAAGGTTTCCTCCAAATGAGAAAGTATGAACATAAGCGTGGCTTTCTTGTTGTTGAGAAACATAAGTGTTATCAACTAAATTCGCTTCGCTATTGTCGTTTTGAATTTTATAGTAATCAACAATCGCACGTTTTTGAGCGAAAATCTCTGTAACTGAATTTGTTAAAACCGGATTTTCATTCAAACTTTGGTGACGCTCAATAATTTGAACATGTGAATTTTCACCAACAATAACCAAATTTCTTGGCTGAACCATTAAAGCAGCTTCATTACCAGTTGAGAAATACATGATTTCAATTGGTTTATCAGCAACTTTTTTCTTCGGAATATTGATAAATGCACCTTCAATCGCAAAAGCAGTATTCAATGAAGTCAAACTATCATCTTTACTTGCAATTTGGTTGAAGTAGGTGTCAATAACCATTTTATATTTTGGTTTGGTCAATGCCGAAGACATCAAACAAACATCGATTCCGTCGTGAGTTGTAGAAGACAAATGCGAACTGAAAACACCATCAATAAAAACTAATTTATAAGTGTCAATTTCGTGTAAAAAGTATTTTTTTACCTGATTAAATTCGATTGCGCTTTCCTGCTTTGGAAAAACCGTAAAGTCATTTTTTAAGATGGCATTTAGCGATGTATATTTCCAAGCTTCTTCCTTTTTGGTTGGGAAACCTTTATTTTCGAAGTTTTTTATAGCATTTGTACGGATGTCATGCAAATCTGAATGCACATCAACACGCTCTTCAAAAGCCATAAAAGACGATACTAATTTTTCTTTTAAATCCATTTCTTTAGTTATAAGTTATGAGTTATAAGTTATGAGTTTGGTAAACTGTAAACTGTAACTGTAAACTAGTTTTCTGCTTTAATCCAGTCGTATCCTTTTTCTTCTAATTCGTAAGCCAACTCTTTTCCGCCTGATTTTACGATTCTACCGTTGTAAAGAACGTGAACGAAATCTGGAACGATATAATCTAACAAACGTTGGTAGTGTGTAATAACGATAATTGCGTTTTTGTCGCTTTTTAATTTGTTTACACCATTAGCCACAATTCTTAAAGCATCGATATCAAGACCTGAATCGGTTTCGTCAAGAATAGCTAATTTTGGCTCTAACATTGCCATTTGGAAAATCTCATTTCTTTTTTTCTCTCCTCCAGAAAAACCTTCATTTAAAGAACGAGATAAAAATTTACGGTCGATTTCTAACAATTCAGATTTCTCACGAATCACTTTAAGCATTTCGTTTGCAGGCATTTCTTCCTGTCCGTTTGCTTTACGCGTTTCGTTGATAGCAGTTTTCATAAAGTTAGTCACGCTAACTCCAGGAATTTCTACCGGATATTGAAAAGAAAGGAAAACACCTTTGTGTGCTCTTTCTTCAGGAGCTAAATCAGCAAGATCTTCTCCGTCAAGAATTACCTCTCCGTCTGTAACTTCATAATTTTCGTTTCCTGCAATAACAGCAGAAAGTGTACTTTTTCCAGAACCGTTTGGTCCCATTATCGCGTGAACTTCTCCAGCTTTAACTTCTATATTAATTCCCTTAAGGATTTCTTTATCACCAATCGCGGCGTGAAGGTTTTTTATTGATAACATTGTTCTTTATTTTATATAAATGTCAATTCTATTTTTGTTTGTTGGTTTAGGATGTTTGCATTGTAATGCGCATGTCCTAAATATTCCATGCCTAAATAATCGGCTGATTTTTGAAACGGAATGTAAAAACTCTCTTCGATTTCATTATCGTGTGAATTTGTAATTACTCCGATTTTCTTTCCTCTTAGTTTTCTTCCGGTTTCTTTTTCAATTCGGATTAAATCTGAAATTCTGTCGAAAAAGACCTTCATAATTCCGCTCATATTATACCAATAAATGGGCGTTGCAAAAATTAAAGTGTCATACTTTTCGATAATTCCTCTAATCAGAGGCAAAAAATCGTCGCCTATATTTTTGCTTTCGTAATCATAATAGGAAATAGTATAATCACTTAAATTAATTACATCTATGTTGTGTTCTTTCGAAATTTCATCCACAATTTTTGTTGTGTTTCCGTTTTTTCTGGAAGAACCTAAAATGATGACTGTTTTATTTTCCATCTTCAAATTAACCTACAGATCCTTCTAAAGAAATTTCTAATAGTTTTTGAGCTTCAACAGCAAATTCCATTGGAAGTTTGTTTAATACATCTTTACTGAAACCGTTTACAATTAAGGCAATCGCTTTTTCAGTCGGAATACCTCTTTGGTTGCAATAGAAAACTTGATCTTCACCAATTTTACTTGTAGTTGCTTCGTGCTCGATTTTTGCAGATGGATTTTTACTTTCGATATAAGGGAAAGTATGCGCCCCACAATTGTTACCCATTAATAATGAGTCACATTGAGAAAAGTTTCTTGCATTTTCTGCTCTTGGCGAAATTTGCACTAAACCACGGTAGCTATTTTGTGATTTTCCAGCCGAAATACCTTTAGAAATGATAGTCGATTTAGTGTTTTTACCTAAATGGATCATTTTTGTTCCAGTATCCGCTTGTTGGAAATTATTTGTAACAGCGATAGAATAAAATTCTCCTACTGAATTATCTCCTTTAAGTACACAAGAAGGGTATTTCCAAGTTACAGCAGAACCTGTTTCAACCTGTGTCCAAGAAATTTTAGCGTTTGTTTCGCATAAACCTCTTTTCGTTACGAAGTTGTAAACTCCACCTTTTCCTTCTTTATTTCCAGGGAACCAGTTTTGAACTGTAGAATATTTGATTTCAGCATCATCCAAAGCGATTAATTCAACTACAGCTGCGTGCAATTGATTTTCATCACGGCTTGGTGCTGTACATCCTTCAAGGTAAGAAACGTAACTTCCAGCATCAGCAATAACTAAAGTTCTTTCGAATTGTCCAGTTCCTGCTTGGTTGATTCTGAAATACGTTGAAAGTTCCATCGGACATTTTACACCTTTTGGAATATAACAGAAACTTCCATCAGAGAAAACAGCTGAATTCAAAGCGGCATAAAAGTTATCTTTCTGAGGGACAACAGTACCTAAATATTTTTTTACTAATTCTGGATGCTCTTTAATTGCTTCAGAAATTGGACAGAAAATAATTCCTTTTTCTGCCAAAGTTTTCTTGAAAGTTGTAGCAACAGAAACAGAATCGACAACGATATCCATAGCGATATTGTTCATTTTTTTCTGTTCGTCTACAGAGATTCCTAACTTTTTGTACATCTCTAATAATTCAGGATCTACATCATCCAAAGTTTTATTAGGATCTACAGCTTTTGGAGCTGAATAATAAGAAATCGCCTGAAAATCTGGTTTTTCGTAATGAACATTTGCCCATTCTGGCTCAATCATTTCTTTCCATGCACGGAAAGCTTCGATACGCCATTCGGTCATCCACTCAGGTTCTTCTTTTTTAAGAGAAATAGCTCTTACAATCTCTTCGTTTAAGCCAATAGGAAAAGTTTCAGATTCTATATTAGTATAAAATCCGTACTCATATTCTTTAGTTTCCAGTTCGATTTTTAAATCGTCTTCGGTGTATTTGCTCATTATATTTTTTAATGTTGTCTTAAAGTTTTTAAGGTCTAAAGGAAAGTCAATTGGCAGTCTTTAAGACTTTCTGACTTTCTGCTTTTGACTATAAAGAGAATGATTCCCCGCATCCGCAAGTTCTGCTCGCGTTCGGATTATTGAAAACAAATCCTTTTCCGTTTAATCCGCCAGAGAATTCTAGAATTGTTCCAGCTAAATAAAGGAATGATTTTTTTTCAACAGCAATTTGTATGTCGTTATCAACGAATATTTTGTCGTCTTCTCCTTTGGTTTTGTCAAACTTTAAATCGTAAGACAAACCAGAGCATCCACCACTTTTTACGCCTACTCTTACGTAGTCGCTTGCGGCGTCAAAACCATCATCAGTCATCAAATCGATGATTTTCTTTTTAGCAGTATCAGAAACTTTTATCATTTTATATAGTATTTATCTTTTTCAACATTCCTTTTAAATCATTCAAAAATAGTAATCAAATTATTACAATTAAAGTGCTGTATGTCAATGTTGAAATGAAATTATCTGCAAAGATACGACTTAAAAACCTTTTTCCATAACGGTTCACATTATTATAACAAATGTGAAAATAGATATTAGTTATTTTGATAAAATGGATATGGAAATTTAAAAACGAAATTTCTTTTTCAGAATCAAGCTGCAAATGTCGCTCTTAAATGTTAAAAAACAAGTATTTATACTGATTTATAGCGGTTATTAATTTGATACTTTTGCGAAAAATTGTGAGTAATTATGAAAAAACAACATAAAAATAAGTGGCTGAAACCCTTATTGGCAGTAATTTTTGTTTTTGGATTAGGTGCTGCAGTCCTAGTTTTTAGCAGTGAATCTGATAAAATAAAAGAAGACGATAAAATCGAAAATAAAAAAGACTTAGCTGCTAATAGCGAAACAACTGAGCAGGAAAATATTTTAGATTCGTTAAATACACTGAAAGCGGCTTATGATTTAGTGCTTTTAGAAAATACATCTTTGTCTAAAGAGCTGGAATTGGAGCGCAAGAATGTCGAAAATTTGATGGAAATCATTAAAGTTTCGCAAAATCCATCTGCCGATCAAATTAGAATTTACAGAAACCAACTTTCTGGACTACGGTCTTCGTTGGACAGTAAAGTAACGGAGATTAAAAAATTGAAATCTCAGAATAAAAATTTATTGACAGAAATAGAAAGCCAAAATGTTGTCATGTATCAGCAAAAGGCAGAAAATGACACTTTAATTTCTAAACAAAAGAAATTAGAATCGACTCTTAAAGATGCTTCAAAGCTTTATTTAAGCAATTTTAAAGCAATTGCACTTCGTGAAAAAAGTTCTGGAGCAGAATTGGAAACGACAAAAGCAAAGAACACAAAAAAGCTTAAAATTAGTTTTACAGTTAATGGGAATGCTGTTGCAAAGACGGGAAGAAAAGTCTTTTATGTTCAGGTTTTAGATCAAAAAAATACGGTTTTAGGAGACAATAAATTGATTGAATTTGGAAATGATAAAGCGCTGGTTTATAGTTTCATTGTTAGCGCCGATTTTCAAGGAAAATCTCTAAATGCTTACGGAATTTTAAATGCAGATCAGTTTAAGAAAGGAACTTATTTTGTGAATTATTTTGATAAACAGGAAATAATGGGTAGCACTTCGATCACATTAGAATAATCGAGAAGTTTTTAATCTTAAATTTTTAGCAAAAGGAGTTTGAATTTTCTAGCTTTGTTCTTTTAGAAAATCATTCTCATGAAACTTTACCCAATAGAATCTGGAAATTTTAAGTTAGATGGAGGCGCGATGTTTGGCGTTGTTCCCAAAACAATTTGGAATAAAACCAATCCTGCCGATGCCAATAATTTGATTGATATTGCTGCGCGCTGTTTATTAATTGAAGACGGAAATCGTCTTATTTTAATTGATACCGGAATGGGCGATAAACAATCAGAAAAGTTCTTTGGGTATTATTCGCTTTGGGGGTCGCATTCTTTAGATAAGTCTTTAGCAAAATACGGATTCAATCGTGATGATATTACAGATGTTTTTATGACGCATTTGCATTTTGATCATTGCGGAGGAAGCGTGCAATGGAATTCGGATAAAACGGGTTACGAGCCTGCTTTTAAAAATGCTAAATTCTGGACAAACGAAAACCATTGGGAATGGGCAATAAAACCAAATCCTCGTGAAAAAGCTTCTTTCCTTTCGGAAAATATTCTGCCAATGCAGGAAAGCGGGCAATTGAATTTTGTTAAAAGGCCTGAATCTGATTTTGGTTTTTCAAAAGAATTAAATTTCGATATCTATTATGTTGACGGCCACACCGAAAAACAAATGATTCCGTACATAAAATACCAAGATAAAACGATTGTTTTTTGTGCCGATTTATTAGCTACAGCTGGACATATTCCGCTTCCTTATGTGATGGGATATGATACAAGACCTTTGCTGACAATGCCTGAGAAATCGAAATTTTTAAATTTAGCTGCAGATAACAATCATTATTTGTTTTTAGAACATGACGCTCATAATCAGATTATAACTGTCGAGCACACAGAAAAAGGAGTTCGATTAAAAGATGTTTTTACTTGTGAAGAAATTCTTTAAACAGAATATTTTAAATATAAAAAATCCCATTTTCATTCAGTTGAAAATGGGATTTTTAGATTTATTTAGTGATTATTATTCTACGATAACTTTTTTCGCAGAAGCGGCATCTCCATTAATTAAAAACACATAATAAACACCTCTTGGCAAGCCAGATAAATTGATTGTGTTGTCTGTATTTGCATTGTTTAAAGTAAAAGATTTTACTAATTGTCCTAGCGAATTGTAAACTGTCGCTTTGTCTAATGCAACATTACTGATGTTTATTTCTCCTTTTGTTGGATTCGGATAAATTACAGCTTGACTGCGAGTAGATTCATCAACGCCCAAAGTTTTACAAGTATTCGCATAAACAGTAGTTGATTCTTTAATATTTGACCAATTGGCATTCGAATAATTCTCATCATCAACTTGTATACAGCTAAGAGTTGTAAGCCCTAAGAAAGAAGTATATAATGCAGAAGCAGATTTTTTGCCAGTATTTGATGGCAAAATAAAATTAAGGTTATTTCCGTTTCGGATATTTAAAGAAACCAAAGGATTATTCACCGCATATACAATTGTAAGCTTAGTATTTTTGGACACATCTAATGTTGTAAGCTGGTTGTTGCTCACGTCTAAGGTTGTTAATGAAGTAAAATATTCAAGTCCAGTTAAATTCTTGATATTACTGTTTGAAAGATCCAAACTTGTAATAGAATTGACATCTGCAATTGTAATTTTTCCGTTTAAGCCGTCAGTGTCAATTCCTAGATCGATTAATTTTTGCTCAAAATTACTATCAGGAATTGTAGCATAGAATTCAGGACAGTTCGTGTTGTAACTAGCTGTTCCGTCTTTTATAGTTGCCCAATTTGCGTTAGCATATGCAACATCATCAACCTGAATACATGTCAAATCAGGATTGTTGGAAAAATTAGATTTTTTGCTATAGAAATTTTTATTGTTTCCATTTTTTAAATTCAGAGTTCTAAGTTTGTTGTTAGAACAATCTAAAGTATCTAAAAGAGTATTTTTAGATAAATCTAAAGAAGTTAGTTCATTTCCAGAAACCTTTAATCCTCTAAGTGAAGTAAAACCGCTAATCCCTGTTAAATCCTTTATACCATATTGTCCAACGTATAAATGCTCTACTTTGGAGATGCTAGTATTCAATACTTTTCCATTTTTACCATCTTTATCTATGTCAAGCATGATTAATCTATCTTCAAAATTACTGTCAGGGATTAATGTATATTCCTCTAGACAGTTTGTGTTGAAATTTGCGGTGGCATCTTTAAGAGTAGCCCAATTTGCGTTTGAATGAACAGCGTCATCAACTTGAATACAAGTCAAATTTGGATTGTTTGTAAATTTTGTATAATTGTTTAGAAGGAAATTTTTATTATTTCCATTCTTCAAATTTAGACTCGTTAATTGATTAGAAACAGCATATAAACCAACCATGGAAGTATTTATGCTAATGTCTAAAGTGGTTAGTTGGTTTTTTGAACAGTTTACATATTCTAAAACTTTATTTTTGCTTAAATTCAAATCTGTTATTTGATTAGACTGACAATACAACTCTGTTAGAGTAGTGATTTTAGAAACATCCAATGAGGTTAATTTATTTTCACGGCAATCCAGCAGTTTTAAAGCTGTATTATTACTTACATCTAAACTAGTTAATTGACTTGTATTACAGCCCAAAAATGTTAAAGCAGTATTTGAGCTTACATCCAAAGAAGTATATTGGTTTGCACCCGAATCTAATTTTGTTAACGCCGTATTTGCTTTAATATCTAAACTAGTTAATTGATTGGCATAGCAGCTCAAAGTGAGCAAAGCAATATTATTGCTTACGTCTAAAGAGGTTATTCTATTGCTACTACAGTCTAAAGTAGTTAGAGCGGTATTTTTACTTATATTTAGTGTTGTTAATGAATTTTGACCACAATGCAAATAAGTTAATGATGCAAAATCTTGTATTCCTGTTAAATCTGAAATATTACTTTTGGTAACGTCTAAGAACATTAGAGTGCTAATATTCTTGGTAAGAACTTTTCCATTTAATCCATCAGTATCAATTCCTAATTCGATTAATTTTTTCTCAAAATTAGTGTCAGGAATCAAGGTATAAGATGGTGGTCCAGGAGTATATAAAGCAGAAAGTTCTGCTGGAGTCAAGACACGATTCCAAATAGCAATATCATCTAAGGCTCCTTCGAAAAAGTCTTTTTCATTGTTTTTTCCTATTCTTAATGAATCGCCAAATCCGTTAGGGAACAAATCTGCAGTTCCAGACAATTCGAGAACATTATTGATATACAATGAAAAGAAATTAGTATTATCATCAAAAGTCAAAGCAAAAAAGGTCCACTGATTATTGAAGTAATTTTTTTGAGATGAAAAAGTTTGTTTTTCAAAAATGATATCTAAATAACCTTTAGCATAAAAACTCATTTTAAAAGCGTTATCTGGATTGTTCCCGTAATTTATTACTGCAAAATCCATGCTTTTGCTAATTGGCGAAAAGGCTTTAAACCAGCCAGTAATAGTTCGGGTATTATTGACTTGAGGATTATTTGCCAAATAAGGTTGCATGCTGCTGTTTATTCCATTAAATGAATAAGCAGAATTACTATTCCCAAACCGATCAGAGACAGGAGTTAGATTTGAAGGATTTCCGTTGATATTATGTCCGCTTATGTCATTTGCGTTTCCGTTAAAAGGATAGTAAAAAATCAGTCCATTTGCCGGAACATTCGAAGGAAGTGTCTGGGCAAAGGACGATAAACCGATAAAAAAAAGTAATAAAAGTAGTTTTGTTTTCATATTTATAGATAAGTAATTCTTTAGATTTTCTTTGTTTTTTTAAAGAGTTTTATTCTTAGATAATCATAGAAATGGCGCTTCTTAAAACAACCAAGTGTGTATTACAAAAGCAGCAAGAGTAATTTTATTTTCATAGGCTTAGTTTTTGTTTTTTTGGTTATGCAAGTATACGAATTGCAGCTTATTTTCTTACGAATCAAATAATTTAACGTTACAAAAAAAATCCCATTATCAACAGAATGAAAACGGGATTTTTTTAATTTAACTAACTGTAATTTTAAGTTTTAGTTTGTTTTGAATTTCCAAACTTGACCTACGGTTTCACCACCTTTATTGTCTTTTACAACAATTTTCCAATAATACTGCGTAGTAGGCTGAAGTGTAACATCAAATGATTTTGAACTTGCATTCTCGCTTACTTTTGCAGTTGGCGGATTTGCAGTTCCAAAATAGACATCATAAGTAAGAACATCTGAAGCATCAACATCCGATGCGTTCCATTTCAAACTTGCAGTTGTTGTGCTCAAAGCAGAATTGAATGTCGGAGAAATCAATTCTGGCAAAAAAGGCAAATGATTCACAACAGCTTCTCCTGAAGTATAAAATTTAAATGTTGAAGAATAAGCGCTTGATAGACCTTTAGTGTCAGTTGCTTTTACTCTCCAGTAATATGCCGTGTTTTTATCTAATTGTAAAGTGCTTGTAGAAAGAGATGCATTATCTAATGTCATTGCAATTTGACTGAATGCATTGTCTTTTGCAATTTGAATCTGATATGCGATAACATCTTTCTCTGCATCTGTAGAAGCTTGCCATTGAAAAGACACATTATTGTCTAAACATAATTTATTGTCAACAGGAAGCGAAAGCACAGGAACAGTTGGCGCCGTATTCTCTGCAGGTTTCGGATCGTCACCGCCGCTACAAGCTGCAAAGGATAAACTAATAATTAATAGATATATAGAATTCTTCATTTTTTAGTTTTTTATAATTTTAATGTATTCTGGAGTTTCCGAATTGATCTTAGCAGCATAAATTCCTGAAGGTAATTTTTCAAGATTTAAAAGAACTTTTCCGCTTTCAGTATTGTAATTTCCTTTAGAAACTAATTGACCGCCAAAGTTGAATAATTCAATTGAAACTTCAGTTTTTGCATTTGGAATTTCGATTTCAATCGTACCAGAAGTAGGGTTTGGATATGCGGCAAGTATTGTTCCCAATTCATAAGAAGAAACTTTTTTAGCATAAACACCTTCACAAGCTTTTGCCGTTGCCACTTCAACCAATCCTGCTTTGTCTAAAGCAACCGTAAAATTGGTGTCTGTTGTCTTAAATTGTTCAGTACCATCAACAAATACGGTAAAAGGAGCAGTTCCTTCTGTAATTTCAACTGCTACATTCTTAGCCGTTACATTAGATTTTCCTGTTGTAGTTGCCGCTTTTGGAATGGTTACTTTAAAGTTTTGTTCGAAAATTTCGTTCGGAATAGTAATTGAAATTGTATAGTTTCCTGGAGCTAAATTCGAATAATTTAAAGTGTTATTTGTAAATGACGCTACTTTGTCATTGATTTTTGCCTGATAAGCAAAAGACTCTTTCGCCGTGATGTTTATTGCTCCATTATTTTCGCCTTGACAAGATTCTCCTACTGCTTCAACAGTAAAATTATTAGGAAGAAGCGTAAGAGGTCCAGCGCAATCTTCAGAAAATCTAACATTTGGATCTGCATAATAAGACCACATTGATTTAGCATAAGTTGCGTCAGTAACCTGAATACATTTTAAATCTGGATTGTTTTTGTAATTAGGAACATCAAGATCGATATAAAGCGATTTTAAGCCATTTTGTAAATTTAAATTGGTAAGCTTGTTGCTGTTAGCATTTACATAAAGTACCTTTTTATTATTTGAGATATCAAAAGTCGTTAATTGGTTACTAGAGAAATTAACATATTGTAACTCTTGGTTATTTACGATGTTTAAAACTTTAAGCTTATTTTTTGGAACAATTAAATATACTAACGCAGGATTTTTTGTTACATCTATTTCTGTAATTTGATTTTCAACTAAATAAAGATCAGTTAGTTTTGAATTTTTAGATAAATCAATAGCCGTTAAATTGTTTTTGTTAGCCGTTAATTTTCCTAATTCAGGCAAAAACGTAACATCTAATGTGTTCAATTGAAGTTCACTACACTCTAATTCCCTAAGTTTTAAGTTTTTTGAAATATCAAACCCTGAGATTGTATTAGTCCCACATGCAAGAGAAGTTAAATTGATATTTTTAGTAACATTTAAATTAGTCAATTTGTTGCTTGAACATTTGTATTCTACTAATGATGTTGATGAAGTTACATCAATATCAGTCAGTAAATTTCTGCTGCAATTAAAGTAAACTAAGTTTGGTTTATTGGTAGTATTTAATGTAGTAAGCTTGTTGTTGTCAACATATAATTGTATTAAGCCACTTTGGTTAGAAAGATCCAAACTGCTTATTTCATTATTGCTACAATTCAATGAAGTTAACTTGCTGTTTGTTACATCTAGATTTTTTAATTTATTATTGAAACAGTTAAGTTCAGATACCTTTTTATTATTAGAAAGATTAATTTCTATCAGATAATTACGATATATATTAACAATAGACAATTCTGTATTATTTGAGATATCCAGAGATGTTAATAGGTTAGTAGAACAATTTAAGTAGTTAAGCTTTGTGTTCTTGCTAACATCCAAACTAGCTATTTGATTGCCATCACAAGACAATTGTGCCAAAGCAGTATTTTTAGAAACATCAAGTTTAGTTATTTTTCCGCAACCGCCACCGCTTGTAGAAACACAGCCGCTTCCGCAATGTAACGCTTCTAATGCAGTAAAGTCTTCAAGACCAGTTAAATCAGCAACTAACATTGGATCAACCTTTAATGATTTTACAGTAGCAATTCTTGAAGTTAATACTCTTCCATCAGCTGTTCCAGAATCGATGCCTAACTCAATCAGTCTTTTTTCAAATTCTTTATCAGGAATAGCGGTATATGTAGGAGCAGAACATGTAGCAGTATAGTTTACATATGCATCTTTTTGTTTCCAATTTAGAGTAGAATAATTTACATCATCAACTTGTATGCAATATAGACTTGGGTTTCCTGTTAAATTTATACCAGTAATCTTGGTATTATTACCGTTCTTTAAATTTATTTCGCCTAATACGGGATTGAATTGACAATATACCGTAGTCAAATTAACATTTTTAGAAAAATCAAGAGTTTTAAATTGACCATGACTTCCCGCAAAACGTTGCAAGTTTAAATTGTTAGAAAGATCAATTGTAGTTAATTCTTTTGATCCACAGTCAATTGATCTTAAGTTAATGTTTTTAGAAACATCTAAAGTTGGGAGTGTGGTATCTGTGAAAAGTAAAGTTTGTAAAGCAATATTATTTGATAGATCTAAACTTGTTAGCGGATTATTAGAACAATCAAGATTAACTAAATTATAGTTTTTTGATATGTCAATAGTTGTAAATGAATTGCCATAGCAATATAATGTCACTAGGCTAGTATTTTTTGAAACATCTAAAGTAGTTAGTTTGTTTCCGGATACATTTATAAGAATTAATCCTGGATTTTTACCAAGATCAAATGAGGTTACTTTTGTATAAGCACAAGAAAATGAAGTTATATTCTGGTTCTTTGAAATATCAATCGTAGTGATTAAATTACTGTCTACTGATAATAACCATAAGTTAGGATTATTAGCGGTGTTGATTGAAGTTATTTTATTTTCGCCACAATTTAAATAGTTTAATTTTGGATTATTAGAAATATCCAAGCTAGTCAATTTATTTACAGAACAATCTAGAGATAGTAAATTGATATTTTTAGAAACATCTAATGTTTTCAATATACCATCAGACTCGGCAGTAGGATAAAGATAAGTGGCTCCTTTTGCGACCAATGTTTCTAAAGCCGTAAAATCTTGAATTCCTGTCAAGTCAGAAATTACTCTTGTGTCAAGGGTTAATGATTTAACGGTTTTAATATTAGATGTTAAAACTTGTCCATCTGTTGCACCACTATCAAGACCTAAAGAGATCAATTTTTTTTCGAATTCAACGTCCGGAATCTTAGTGTATTGCAGTGGAATATCTTTTATATCTACAATTGAAACATTATCAACCAAGATTTCAGAATTAAGAGATCCATAAGTCCAGATATCTAATTCGATATTTTCAGTCACAGTCGGAGTATATTCAAATTCTAATTTTCTCCACTCAGTCGTAGAAAAAGTAGCATCTGATTTTTTAATTATTTCTTCCTTAAAAGTACTAGGTTTATGATACAAACTAAGTTCGATAGAAGTAAATGTTCCTTTCGCAAGCCTGTGATATAAAGTCACTCTATACGTTTTACCTGTGGTTACCGGAAAATAATCAGTATTAATGAAATTAGATGTTCCGCTGGCGATCATCATATTCACGCTCGAAGCACCATTTTGCGCGATAGTGCTTTTAGAAACATAGCCACTAAAATATAGAAGCCAATTGCTTGGTAGATTAGAGGAACTCCAAGTTTCGAAATCTCCATTTTGAACTAAGTTCGTTTGCGCATTAATAGAAAAATTTGCTAATAATAGCAATAAGAGTAGTTTTGCTTTCATAGAAAAAATTTAGAATTCGGTCGCGCAAGTATAGGCCAATTAAACGGATATTCCTTACGGGAAGACGTAAGCAATATATTTTTTGTTGATTTTTTCATAATTCAAAAACAAATACATACAGAAAGTATATTTTTAGTTGATTTGAGTCATTTTTGTAATGATTTGATTCGTAAATATTTGCAAGAAGTATACTTTTGAATAATTTTCGTCAAAATTTCATAACACATTGTTAACAGTTAGTTTTTTGTAACAAAAAAGCATAATTTAGACCCATCTTTTAACTTTACTTATAATATAGATACATGAGTCATATAAAACCTCTTAAATTATCTGCTTTTGCATTACTTGTTTTAGCAGGATGTAGCGCTACAGTACAAGCGCAAGTTTCTGCTTCAAAAGAGTTTATTACAGCGCCTGCGGCAGTTGTAAAAAAAGCTCCTCTAAGCGAAAATGAATTAAAAAGATGGAGTCATCTTGATTTAATAAAAGATTCAATTCCAGGAATGAGCGTTGACAAAGCTTATGCTGAATTATTGCAAGGTAAAAAAGGGCAGAAAGTAATCGTAGGAATTGTAGATTCTGGTGTAGATATCGAGCACGAAGATTTGCAAGGAATGATCTGGACAAATAAGAAAGAAATTCCAGGAAACGGAATCGATGATGACAAAAACGGATTTATTGATGATGTTCACGGATGGAATTTCCTTGGAGATGCTGTTCATGAAAATCTAGAAATGACTCGTATTGCAAAAAAAGCCGATGATGGTTCTGCAGAATATAAAGCAGCTTTAGCAGAGTATACTAAAAAATACGAAGAAGCTCTTCAAGACAAACAGCAAGCAGATTTTTTACTTGATGTTCATAACACAATTAAAAAAGAATTAAATAAGTCAGATTATAAAATCGAAGACTTAAGCGCAATTACTTCAACAGATCCAAAAGTGGCAAGAAGTAAGGCGATTATGACTCAGATTTTTACAAATGCTGGCCCAACTTTTAATCCAGAATCTGAATTAACTGAATACAGCGAACAAGTTGAAGATCAGTTAAAATATAATTTAAATAAAGATTACGACGGAAGAAAAATCGTAGGCGATAATCCAGAAGACATTAAAAACAATCATTACGGAAATAATGTTGTTTTTGGTCCAGACAAAGAAAAAGCACTTCACGGAACTCACGTTGCTGGAATTATTGCTCAAATTAGAGGAAATAATTTAGGAGGAGATGGAGTAGCGAATAACGTTGAAATTTTGACTGTGAGAGCAGTGCCAGATGGAGACGAATACGATAAAGATATTGCTTTGGCAATTCGTTACGCAGTAGACAATGGAGCAAAAGTAATCAACGGAAGTTTCGGAAAAAGTTTCTCTCCGCACAAACAATGGGTTTATGATGCCATTTCTTATGCGGCTAAAAAAGACGTTTTAATTGTTCATGCTGCTGGTAACGATGGTTACAATATCGATGAAGCAAAAAACATCAATTATCCAAACGATTCTAAAGACAACGTAAAAGAATTTGCTGATAATTTAATTACAATTGGAGCAATCAATAAATCATACGGAGAAAATGTTGTGGCTTCGTTTTCAAACTTTGGAAAAATAAACGTAGACGTTTTTGCTCCAGGTGAAGAAATTTATGCAACAGTTCCAAACAATAAATACAAATATTTGCAAGGAACATCAATGGCATCTCCAAATGCAGCAGGTGTTGCAGCTTTAATTCGTTCTTACTATCCGAAATTGAAAGCGGCTCAAGTTAAAAAGATTTTAATGGACTCTGGAGTTGCGCTTCCTTCAACAGTTGTTTTAGGTACAAGCGAAACACCTGGACAAAAACCAGCTCCTGTTTCATCAGCAGAATCATCAAAAACAGCTAAGATGGTAAATGCTTATAATGCTTTATTAATGGCAGAAAAGATGTCTAAAAAATAAACGATAATACACTATTAATCCGATGGAAGGGCTAACGCTCTTCCATTTTCTATTACATATAAACATGCGAAAAATTATTTTACTTTCTTTCCTAAGCTTAGGTTTTAACTCGGCTTTTGCACAAAGCGCCCCATATTGGCAGCAGCACGCTGACTACAAAATGGAGGTTTCGATGGATGTAAAAAACTATCAGTACAAAGGAAAACAAGAATTGGTTTATACCAATAATTCTTCTGATACTCTGAAAAAAGTATTCTATCATTTATTTCCAAATGCATTTCAACCAGGAAGCGAAATGGATGCACGTCTTCATTTTATTAAAGATCCAGACGGAAGAATGGTAAACAAAGTAAAAGGAGCAGACGGAAAAGAAGTAAAACAAAGCCGTATTGAAACTTTAAAACCAAATGAAATTGGTTATTTAAAAATTACAAACTTCAAACAAGACGGTGCAGTTGCCCAAACAAGAGTTTCTGGAACAATCTTAGAAGTAACTTTGGCTAAACCAATTTTGCCAAATTCTAAAACGACTTTTACTTTAGATTTTGACGGACAAGTTCCGGTTCAGGTACGTCGTTCTGGAAGAAATAATTCTGAAGGAGTTGAACTTTCTATGTCACAATGGTACCCAAAATTAGCAGAATTTGATTTCGAAGGATGGCATGCAGATCCTTACATTGCAAGAGAATTTCATGGTGTTTGGGGTAACTTTGATGTAAAAATTACAATCGATAAAGACTACACAATTGGTGGTTCTGGATATTTGCAAGACAAAAATGCTATCGGACATGGTTACGAAGATGCAGGTGTAACAGTTACATATCCTAAAAAAGCAAAAACACTTACATGGCATTTTATCGCGCCAAATGTTCACGATTTTACATGGGCTGCCGATAAAGAATATACTCATGATATTGTAAAAGGACCAAACGATGTTGATTTGCATTTCTTCTACAAAAACAATGAAAAAACAACTGCAAACTGGAAACAGTTAGAGCCTTTAATGGTTAAAGTAATGGATTATTACAACCAAAGAGTTGGAGCTTATCCATACAAACAATACTCATTTATTCAAGGTGGAGACGGTGGAATGGAGTATGCAATGTGTACTTTAATGTTAGGAAACGGAACTCTTGAAGGGATTCTAGGAACAGCTACTCACGAATTAGGACACTCTTGGTTCCAGCATATTTTAGCTTCAAACGAATCAAAACACCCTTGGATGGACGAAGGTTTTACAACTTACATCGAAGACAGTGCTTTGAATGAATTAAAAGGAGACAAAAAAGAGGTAAATCCTTTTGTTGGAAATTATAAAGCGTATTACAGTTTAGTAAATTCTGGAAAAGAACAACCACAAACAACTCACGGAGATCGTTATGACGAAAACCGTCCGTACAGTATTTCTTCTTACATCAAAGGAAGTCTTTTCCTTTCTCAGTTAGATTATTTAATCGGAAAAGAGAATGTTGATGCGACTTTAAAAAGATATTTCAACGATTTTAAATTCAAACACCCAACTCCAAACGATATCAAGAGATCAGCAGAAAGAGTTTCTGGAGCTGAGTTAGATTGGTATTTGATCGATTGGACACAAACTACAAATACTATCGATTACGGAATTAAAGACGTGGCTGACAATGCAGGAAAAACAACAGTTTCTTTAGAAAGAATCGGAAGAATGCCAATGCCAATCGATTTAAAAGTGGATTACACTGACGGAACTTCTGAAACATTCTATATTCCGTTAAGAATGATGAATTTCATCAAACCAAATCCAAATCCAAACGAGAAAAGAACAGTTTTAGAAGACTGGGCTTGGGCACAGCAAAACTATAGTTTTACAATTGACAAAAACAAAACGTCAATCAAAAAAATCACTATCGATCCAAGCGGATTAATGGCTGATGTGAAGCAAACAAATAATGTTTTTGAAGTGAAGTAATTCTCTTTATAATACATAAAAAAAGCCCTTAAATTTAGTTTTAAGGGCTTTTCTTTTATAATCAAGTTTATTCCTATTTTCTATTTTATACCATTTTCATATCTGCGACAACCTCTTCTGGTTGTACTTTTTTAAAAGGAACCAATTCTCTGTAACTCGCAGATCTCCATAACCATTCGATTGGACCATAATTGTATTTTGAAAGCCACCATTTGCTAACAAATAGTTGAATTATAAATACTGAAATAGCAAGGAAAAAGTAAAACCAATACGGCATTGAATCTGCAATTCCGAATCCAATTCCAGAGAAGATAATACCAGCCAATACATTTTGAGTCATATAATTGGTCAATGTCATTTTTCCGCCTGCGCTAAAATAGCTGAAAACCGTTTTTAATTTTCCATTGATGTACAAAAGGCAAATTCCTGTTGAAATAAAAATCATCGTACTTAAAACTAGCCAGTAAAGCGGATGGAAGATTTTTAATATTGGAGATTTATAGATTATAGCAATATTAAATCCGATTCCGATAATTACAGCGAGTGCAAAACTAATTACACAAACATTTTTTAAGAGGCCTTTTAATTCTCTTAAGCGATTGAAAAAGTTTAGTTTTTGAAGTAAAAAACCAAAAAGCATACAGCCCAACATTACATAATGAGCAGTAATGGCATAACCAGGAATAATAATTTGCTCGTAAAATGAAGCTAATAAGTTAAATCTAAAAAAGTCAATCCAGTTTCCAGAATGATATAGTTTTAAATATTCTGGATTTGATGCAATTGCAGGGTGTTCGATTTTTAGACCATTTACATAAGCCATTACAAAAGGAACGGTAAGTATAATTACACCAGAAATAATGGCTAAAGTCTTGGCAGAACATCTGTAGAAAAGCAATAATACAAGTCCTAAAAATGCATAATCTTTTAAAATGTCGCCAAGCCAAAAGGCAGAATTAATAAAAGCTAAAATAAATAGCAAAAACATTCGCCATGCAAAAAAAGCGACAGGATTTTTTCCTTTAGAAGCAACATTGTTAATTAAAATGGCAAATCCGAAGCCAAATAAGAGAGTTAATAATGTCCAAGATTTTGCCGCAAATAAATAGCGGTTAATATATAGGAGAACTTCAGAAAAAGTACTGTGCTTAATTTCTTTTTCTATACCGATGTACAGGAAATCTATATAATTGCCAATTGCCACGCCCAATATGGCCCAGCCCCGAAGTATGTCGGCAATTGCAGTTCTTTTGCTTTGTTCGACAGGATGATAAGAATTTGTCATTTGATTGATGATTTTGTTGTGATTTGATTGATGATTTTGGAATAAACTTGATTAATGTTTAACGCAATCAAAAGTAAATAAATTATAGATTCAAAGTTTTTTCTTATAATAAAATTCACAAAAAAAGCGTGTTATTCTGAAATAACACGCTTTAAAATCTTATCGTTTTTAGATTATGCTAAATGATCTAGCATATCCTTTGTCATAGTTTCCAAATCAAATTTATGATTCCATCCCCAATCTTTTCTAGCTTCAGCATCATCAATACTTGCTGGCCAGCTGTCCGCAATTTTTTGACGGAAGTCTGGATTATAAGTAATCTCAAATTCAGGAATATGTTTTTTGATTTCCGCTGCAATTTCAGTCGGAGTAAAACTCATTGCCGCTAAATTGTATGAAGAATGAATTTTGATTTCTTCAGCCGGAGCTTTCATAATATTAATTGTTGCATCAATTGCATCATCCATATACATCATCGGCATTTTGGTTTCAGATGATAAGAAGCACTCGTATTTTTTATCAGCAATAGCTTTATAAAAAATATCAACCGCATAATCTGTAGTTCCACCGCCTGGAGGAGTCGACCAGCTAATTAAACCAGGATAACGGATGCTTCGAACATCAACACCATAAATATTATGGTAGTATTCGCACCATCTTTCACCTGCTTGTTTACTAATTCCGTAAACTGTTGAAGGCTCCATTACGGTATATTGAGGCGTATTTTCTTTTGGAGTTGTTGGTCCGAAAACGGCAATACTTGAAGGCCAGAAAATCTTCTGAATCTTTTTAGCTTTAGCTAAATTCAAAACATGAAAAAGTGAATTCATATTCAAATCCCAAGCAAAAGCTGGGTTTTTTTCAGCAGTTGCAGATAAAAGCGCCGCCATCAGATACACATCGGTAATTTTATGAACTTCTACCAAATGTTCGATCTGATTAAAATCTAAAGCATTGACTACTTCAAAAGGTCCTGAATTCACAACATCAGTATTTAATTTTCGGATATCAGAAGCAATTACATTCTCTGTACCGTATATTTTACGCAACTTTTGGGTCAGCTCCGTTCCAATTTGACCGCAAGCGCCAATGATCAATATTTTTGGATTCATTTTTTTCATGATTTTTAGTGAGACAAATATAACGTTTTCGTAATCAAATGTGTTTTTTTGAAACAGAAATTATCAATTCAATAATTTAAAACTTTGTTTGTTGGATTATTCATTTTAGAGAGGTGTGTCTTTGTGTCTTTTTATTTTTGGTTTTAAAGCTCCTTTTTAAGAAGAATAAAACGAAAAAAAAGGTCTCATTTAGCGTTATCTACGACAAAAAAAATAACCTTGATTTATAGAATCTTTAGCATAAAAACAGAATTCATAATTGTAAATTTACTTCGTAACTTTGCAGCCTAACATTTTAATAAATGAAATACAAAATATCTCTTTTTCTGCTTTTGACAACTGTATTATTTTCTTGCCAAAATGAAAATGAAAAACGCCTTGCGGAAAATGCAAAAGAAGCGAAAAAGAAAGAAGTTATTTTTAATAATATAAATAAAGGCTGGACTTTTCTAGACGAACCAATTAACGAAATTTCAGAATCACAATTGAATTCATGGACAGAGTGGCGTGAATTTATGAAAGAAATTGGGGATAAGCCTAGAAAGACAATTGGAGCTTTTCAGAAAAAATCGACTGCAATTTCTAAGAAAGCTGTAGCTTTAAACAACAATATACCGCCACAGTTTAATCAGCCACAGATCAAAAGCCGTATTTCTATTTTAATTACTAAAATTAAAATGCTGGATTTATTTATTCATTTAAGTGTAATTCCAGATGATAAAGTCGTGTTTTTGATACAAGAAATCAATAAAGAGATGATTTCGTTGGAAAGACAAATGGATAAAATTGTTGAAAAAGCTAAAATTCCAAAAGAGGAAGGAGAAGCAGATTTCCTTAGAATGTTGGATACAACGCGCGCGATTCCGAGTTCGAGTGCTCCTCAGGTTCCACTACAAAATATAGATCAAAACGCACCAAAAGTTGAGTAAAAACGCCTTATATACAACCTACGATAATCTGCCAAAAGCACAGCAGATTGCATCAAGTTTACTGGAAGGGAATCAGGTAAAAATGAACATCAGCGGATTATTGGGATCTGCTGTTTCATTTATTATCCGTTCTGTTTTCAGAAAAACCGAACTGCCTTTTCTGATTGTTTTAGACAACAAAGAAGAAGCGGCGTACTATCTAAATGATTTAGAGCAAATGATTGGCGAGCAGGACGTATTGTTTTATCCTGCTTCATTTCGTCGTCCGTACCAGATTGATGAAACTGATAATGCCAATGTTTTGCTTCGTGCTGAGGTTTTAAATAGAATCAATTCAAGAAAAAAACCGGCCGTAATTGTTACGTATCCGGAAGCACTTTTTGAAAAAGTAGTTACGCGAAGAGAATTAGATAAAAATACTTTAAAAGTAGCTTTAAACGATAAAATTTCGATTGATTTTATCAACGAAGTTTTATTTGAATACGAATTTAAAAGAGTAGATTTCATTACAGAACCTGGAGAATTTTCGGTTCGTGGAGGAATTGTCGATGTATTCTCTTTTTCAAATGATCATCCGTACAGAATTGAGTTTTTCGGAAACGAAGTAGACAGCATCAGAACTTTTGACGTTGAAACGCAATTGTCTGTAGAAACACATAAAAAAATCACGATTATCCCGAATGTTGAAAACAAACTTTTTCAGGAAAACCGTGAGAGTTTCTTAGATTATATTGCTGAAAAAACAGTTATTTTCATCCAAAATACCGAAGGACTTTTTAGTCAATTGGACAGACAATTCGCAAGAGCAGAAGAAGCTTTTGAGAAATTATCGAAAGAAATAAAACATGCTACGCCAGAACAATTGTTTTTAAATCAGGCGTCATTTATAAAAAGATCTTTGGATTTTTCAGTTGTAGAATTGGCTTCGAGACCAGTTTATAAAACAGCTAAGAAATTCGAATTCCATATTCAGCCACAACCATCATTCAACAAACAATTTGATTTATTACTCAATAATCTAAGTGATAACCATTTTAACGGATATGTTAATTATCTGTTTTGTTCGAATGATACGCAGGCAAAACGTTTTCATGATATTTTTGAAAGCTTAGATGAAGCCAATTCAGAAAACATCAGAAAGCAATATCATACGATTGTATTGCCTTTGTACCAAGGTTTTATTGATGAAGAAAATCAAATAACGGCTTATACAGATCACCAGATTTTTGAGCGTTATCATAAATTCAACATCAAAAATGGGTATTCTAAAAAGCAGAATATCACTTTAAAAGAGTTAACTGCACTTTCTGTAGGCGATTATGTAACGCATATCGATCACGGAATCGGGAAGTTTGGGGGACTGCAGAAAATTCAAGTTGAAGGAAAAACGCAGGAAGCCATAAAATTGGTTTATGCCGATAATGATATTGTGTATGTGAGCATTCACTCGCTTCATAAAATCTCGAAATACAACGGAAAAGACGGAACGCCTCCGAAAATATATAAACTTGGTTCGAACGCTTGGAAGGTTTTAAAACAGAAAACCAAAGTGCGTGTCAAACATATTGCATTCAATTTGATTCAGTTGTATGCGAAACGCCGTTTAGAAAAAGGTTTTCAGTTTGCGCCTGATAGTTATCTTCAAAATGAATTGGAAAGTTCGTTTATTTATGAAGATACGCCAGACCAAATGAAATCGACGGCAGAGGTGAAAGCCGATATGGAAAGCGATCGCCCAATGGATCGTTTGGTTTGTGGTGACGTTGGTTTCGGAAAAACTGAGGTTGCGATTCGTGCTGCTTTTAAAGCCGTGGATAATAGTAAGCAAGTTGCAGTTTTAGTTCCTACAACAATCTTAGCGTATCAACATTACAGAACATTTTCGGAACGTTTAAAAGACATGCCAGTTTCAATAGGTTACTTAAACCGATTTAGAACAGCAAAACAAAAAACACAAACTTTAAAAGATTTAGCGGAAGGTAAACTAGATATCGTAATTGGAACTCATCAATTAGTAAACAAAAATGTGGTTTTTAAAGACCTTGGTTTATTGATCGTTGATGAGGAACAAAAGTTTGGAGTAAACGTAAAAGATAAATTAAAAACCATTGCTGCCAATGTTGATACCTTGACATTAACGGCAACGCCAATTCCGAGGACTTTACAGTTTTCATTAATGGCGGCGCGAGATTTATCGGTAATTACAACTCCTCCGCCAAATCGTTATCCAATTGAAACGAATGTGGTTGGTTTTAATGAAGAAATTATTCGTGATGCGATTTCGTATGAAATTCAAAGAAACGGACAGGTTTTCTTTATCAATAACCGAATCGAAAATATAAAAGAAGTGGCAGGAATGATTCAGCGTTTGGTTCCAAATGCAAGAGTCGGAATTGGTCACGGACAAATGGACGGCGCGAAACTTGAAGAATTGATGTTAGGTTTTATGAACGGAGATTTTGATGTTTTGGTTGCCACAACAATCATCGAAAGCGGATTGGACGTTCCAAACGCCAATACAATTTTCATCAACAATGCTAATAATTTTGGTTTATCAGATTTGCATCAAATGCGTGGTCGAGTAGGGCGAAGCAATAAAAAAGCATTCTGTTATTTCATCTGTCCGCCGTATTCATCCATGACCGAAGATGCGAGAAAACGTATTCAAGCATTGGAGCAATTCAGCGAATTAGGAAGCGGTTTCAATATTGCCATGAAAGATTTGGAAATTCGTGGAGCAGGAGATTTATTAGGAGGAGAACAAAGCGGTTTCATTAACGAAATTGGTTTTGATACGTACCAAAAAATCATGAATGAAGCGATTGAGGAATTGAAGGAAAACGAATTCAAAGATTTGTATCCTGAAGAAAATGATATCGATACAAAAGAATACGTAAAAGACATTCAAATCGATGCCGATTTCGAGTTATTATTCCCAGATGAATATATCAACAACGTTTCAGAACGTTTGGTTTTATACAACGAATTGGGTGCGATAAAAGATGAAGCCGGTTTACAAGAATTCGAGAAAAAACTAATTGACCGTTTCGGACCGTTGCCAAAACCTGCTGTTGCTTTATTAAACAGCATCAGAATTAAATGGATTGCAACGAAAGTCGGAATCGAGAAATTGGTCTTGAAACAAGGCAAAATGATTGGTTATTTCGTTTCAGATCAACAATCTGATTATTACCAATCGGTGAAGTTTAGAAATGTTTTAAACTTCGTGCAAAAGCACAGTAATCTCTGCAAAATGAAAGAAAAACAAACCGTAAACGGCTTACGCTTATTATTGACTTTTGAAAATGTGAAGTCGATTAAACGTGCGCTAGAGTTGATGGAGTTGTTTGAGGAATAAAATAAGTTTACCACGAATTCACGAATTTATTTTAAGCGTATTTTTAAAATATTCGTGAATTCGTGGCTAAAAAAATTAAGTTTTATTTACCTTTTATTTAAGAAAAACCTTAGAACTAAAAAGTTTTCTTTGAACCAAAATTTTTCAAAGCCAACTTTTATGCAAAATCAATTTCTTGTTCTTTTTTTACTTCTTGGATTTACTTCAATTTTTGCCCAAGGAAAAGGCAAAATCATTTTAAACGATACATTAAAATCTGAAACTATTGATCCGCTTCTTCCTGCAAAAGCGGCATTTTATTCTGCAGTTTTACCTGGTTTAGGTCAGATTTACAATAAAAAATATTGGAAACTTCCTTTGGTTTATGGTGCAATTGGCACAAGTGCTTATTTGTATATAGACAATCAGAAAAACTACAATGTTTATAGAAACGAATATAAAAATAGACTCGAAGGTAAAAAAAGCGATTCTGAATTTTTAGCAAGATTAAGCGAAAGCCAGTTAATTACAGCTCAAAAAGGTTATCAAAGAAATAGAGATTTATCAGCCTTGTTTATGGTTGGTTTTTATGTTCTAAACATTATCGATGCCAACGTTGATGCTGCTTTATCTCAGTTTAATGTAAGCGAAAATCTAGCTTTTAAACCTTCGCTAATAAGCAATGATATAACTTCTAAGAATAATGTTGGCTTCGCTATGAATTATTCGTTTTAGAAAATAAAAAAGGCGTATGAGTTATTCCATACGCCTTTTTCATTTTTCTTTAAAAAAGTTATTCTAGTTTCAAATAATGTAAACCTTTATTTCCTGAAACAATAATTTTCGATTTAGAAAAAGAAATATCATTTACCACTGATTCTGCTGGTAATTCAAGCTCCAATTCCCATGTTGCGCCAGCATCTTTTGTAACATAAATTTTGTCGCCAGATTGTATGTACCACTGCGTTTCTGTTCTAAGAAATATACTTTTTACATCAGTTTTAACTACGCTCCATGTTTTTAGCATATCAGTAGAAGCAACCAGTGCTTTGTTCGTATTATCTATAGTGAAAACTTTGTTGATATTTAAGAATTTGTAACCGTAAGATAAGTCAAGATTTGCTTTCGTAATAGTATCAATAACAGTCCAGTCACTATATCCAGTTGGAGATTCCATTACGATATTTCTGTTTTTATTTGAGCCTTCTTTAATAAAATCATTTATTACTCCTAACTGATAAAATTTACCGTTTGTAGATTTTGCTAAAGTAGTGATTGAAGCTCTATAGAAATTTCCTCTAGCTGTCCATACTGGAGGTTCATTTTTAATAATTGTGGCTCCATTATCTTTTGTATAAATCTGTGCTCCTCTTAATGTGCTTACAATGCTCATATTCTGATCCAGATAGCTAATATTTAATCCATTAATTGCAGGGCTAAAACTAGATGTAACAGATGTTGAATTGTTGGTTTCGAAGCCACTATCAGAATAAAATGCTTGAATTGTATTTGTTAAAACACCATATTTATCATTTAGCATTTTAAAAGCACCATAGCTGCCAAGCTGCTTAACATAAACTTGTTTAAGACCTTCTGAAGTTCCTTGCAACTTTGCAGGAAATCCCCAGAAAGAAAAATCACGGATATCACTGTCAGCAAATGAAAAAATAGAATTACTGTCATCAAACACGTTAGAAGTCATAATATCATATGATCCTAAGCCATTCAATTTAGTCCATCCTTTTTTTATGACAAAGAAATTGGAACGGTCGCTTAGTGTTTTATTAATTTGAATTCTTATCGAATTGGTACCCGCTTTTATTGCATCTGTTACTGAAATTACAATTTTGGTATCTGTAACTTCCTTAGCAGTGATTTTCTCTGTATCATTTATTAATAATACTGTTGGGTAATCTTTGTTAACAAAATTTATTCCTTTGATTTCTAAATCTTGTCCAACAATTAAAAATTCAGAAGAAAGTGCTGTAATAGTAATTGGCAACGGATCTTTTACTACTGGTGTAACAGGTGTTTCTGGTTTATTTCCAGAATCATCGCTGGAACAAGAGAAAAATAATCCTCCTGCTAATATAAGGCTAAGTAAAAGTAGTTTTTTATTCATGTTTTTGGGATTAAATTAAAGTGCAAAAAAAAGAAATCATATGGTGAAATCAATACGGGAAACCTCATTTTAGATTACTTTATTAAAAAAAGCGCATGAAATTCTGTTGTGTTCTTATTTGGCAATCAGTTTTTTAGTTGCCTTGAAATCTTTAGAAATAATATTGACAATATAAACTCCTGAAGATAAGTGATGATTGACTTATCTCATCATCAAAAAATTTTAAATTCTAACATTTGAAAACAAACTAAAAACTTGTCAAGTATTGATTTTGCTGGATTTTTTTAAAAGAAAAAAATAAAAGAAGTCAAAAAAAAATCACTCCGAAGAGTGATTTCATGGCATTATTGTGGTTTTGGTTAGATAATTGTATCGTCAATTTGAAAAAGCGTTATTCGATTTGAACTCTCGGAACACTTATCTCAAAATAATTTAATTCATTTTAGAATCAAAATTGGTATTGTTTCTTGATGTGTTAGCAAATATATAAAAATATTATTCTTAATAAATTATATTCAAAAAAACTTAATTCGTATTTTTTGTTAGTTTTTTATATGAAAGACATGAAATATAGTGTGAAGTGGCTTTTTTACAAGTAAGTGTCATATTGACGCTTTTCCGAAATAAAATTTATTTCAGAATTTGTCTTTTGAGAATATTCTTATCTAAAAAAGAATATTAGTATCAGATTAAAAAACAAAATCCTTTTATCTTCAGGAAAGATAAAAGGATTGCGTGCAAAGGAGAATCAAAAAAGATTCTTTATTTTTATATTAGTTAGTTTTTCAAGTCTTTAATTACTTTGAAAGCGACATCAACTTGATCTTCTCCAACTAAGATTGTAAATTCATTTGAAGTAGAAATTACCTCATTGATAATGATTCCTTCCCAAGCCAAACGCTGGAAAATAAAATAGTAAATACCAGGAACAACAATGTTTTCTTTTGGTAATTTTACTGTAATAGAAGCTAAATTATCTAATTTCTGGATTAATTTTTCTCTCATAAAGTGTTTTTCAACTAAGTGATTTACACTACTGCTGACAACGATATTGGTTTCGTTTACACCACGAGATGAGGTATAAAAAATATCAGATAAAGCATTAATATCAGAGATCAAATCTGCTTGTTTGTTCAAAACAGTTTCTGAAGCTGCAAAAGTGTAATCGGTAAGTTCAGAACGAACAGTGATTTCACCAATATTCTTAATTACTTTATTGATTTTGTGGTTTAATTTGAAATCTAATTCTTCTGTTAGTCGTTTTAAAGACATTACTACAGCGCCTTGTTTTACTTCTTTGCCAAACTCACTTTCTAATTCGGTCATAATATTTCGCGAAAGTGAAGTCAGGTTAATAATTCCGAGCGACAGGGCATTTAATAAAAATGGTTTTGTTTTAATGTAGTTTTCTACAATAGAAGAAACAGTTTTCATAATTCTTTTTTTTTTTTGGTAACAGTTGAGTTGGTTGTTAATTTAACATTACGATGTTATAATTCTTTGCAAATATAAATAAAAAAACAAATTGTTACAATTATAACAATAAAAAATTATGTTAAAAGTGATAAAAAGCGTCGGTAAGATGTTCAATTGCAAATGATTCCCCTTTTTTATAGATGGCAACGATGTCAAAACGGATTTCTAGATCTTCCTGAAAATCCTTTTCCCTATCGTTTATGTAGGCATTTACTGCTTTAATAAGTAATTGAATCTTTTTTGGCTTCACAAAATCTTGTGGAGAGCCAAAATCTAAACTCGAACGGGTTTTTACTTCAACTATGGCCAAAACACAATCTTTTTCTGCAATGATATCTATTTCGGCTTTATTAGAAACGTAATTTCTATCTCGAATAGTATATCCGTTTTCTTCAAGATGTGCCACTGCGAGATCTTCTCCAAGTTTTCCTAAATCATTATGTTCTGCCATTGCTGTAGTATTCAGTTTTAGTCACAGTTTTCAGTGTGAATCTTAGAATTTATTTTTGCTAAATGAATATTGCACGAAAAAACGCAAAATCACAAAGCATTTTAAAACTTTGCGACTTTGCGTCTTTCGAGATTTTTATGTGGTATTCTGAGTTTCCTTAAAAGGATTATGCAGTATTACTTTTTAAAAGTAACCGTACTTCCAGAAGCTGTAACTTCTATAGAGACGGTATTTCCCATAATTAAAGTTCTATTGTCTCTAATATGGCCAGCTGGGAAATTAAAAATTACTGGAATATTGTATTTTTTGGTTACATCATCAATAATTTCTAAAGCATTTTTCCCCCACGGAACTTCATTGTCTTTCATGCTTGTCATTCCGCCAATGATAATTCCTTTTAGGTTTTCGATGCATCCGTTACGTTTTAGATTCATCATCATACGGTCAATATGATATAAATATTCATCCAAATCTTCGATAAATAAAATTTTATCCTTGCAGTCGATAGCAGATGGAGATCCTAATAAACTATATAAAATAGATAAATTACCGCCAACTAATTCTCCCGTTGCGCTCCCAAAACGATTCATCGGAGTTGGGCTGATTGAGTACGAAATGGGTTCGTTAAATAAAGCTGCTTTTAATGAACTAACAGCGTCTGGAGTTGCTCTAGGAACCGTTACAGGCATTATTCCATGAATAGATTTGTAGCCCATTGTATTCAAATGATTATGAAGAACTGTTACGTCGCTAAAACCAATAACCCATTTCGGATGTTGTTTGAATTTGGTAAAATCTAATAAATCTAACATTCTTACCGTTCCATATCCGCCACGAACACACCAAATTGCTTTAATATTCGGGTTGTCCAATTGCTTTTGAAAATCGGCAGCTCTTTGTTCATCTGTTCCAGCCAATTGGTGATAATCTAAGCCAATCGTAGATCCAATTACAGCCTCTAAACCCCAACTGTGCAATAAATCTATTGTTGGTTTTAAATTGTCATCGATGTTTTTTCTAGCTGTTGCTAAAAGCGCTACAGTATCTCCTTTTTGTAAATAAGGCGGTGTTATCATGTTTTGTTGAGATTGACAGTTGAATGAATGTAAAGCAAAAATAAGAAATGCGAGTTTACAAAAGACAAAGTGTCTCTTTATATAGTGAAAGCAGTTTTTATTCATTTTTTTCTTTTGCTTAAAATTATAAAATTAATTTTTAAGGTTTAACGATTTAACCTCCATATTGTTTTTGAAGTTCGGCTAAAAGCAACATTAAACCTTTGTCAGCTTCTTCAGATTGCACATTGGCAAATAGTATAAAAGCTTTGTTGATGTCTTTGCAAATATACACTTTGGTTAAAAATGTTCCTGGATTTCCGTAGTGAAAAGAATATTTTAGACCAGATTTTTCATTAATTTCAGAATACCAGCCAAAAGAAAATTCGGGTAAACCAAAATGCATTTTATTAAATTCTTCTTGAAATAATACTTTTGATTTTCCTAATAAACCTTGCAATTGCATTTGAGTAAATTTGCAAAAATCAGGAAGATTTACATTGATATTTCCTGCTGATGAAAGCCAATTTAATTTATAATTTACAAATGGTTTTTCAGGCTTCAAATCTTCATCATGCCCCCACGGCTGGTTGATATCAGTCACGTTTGGCTGCCCGAAACCGAAGTTGATATTTAGCTTTTGACCCAATTCTTGCACTAAAGCTTCATAACTTTTTCCAGTTGCTTTTTCGAGCATTAAACCTGCAGCAACAAAACTTGGATTAGAACCGTACCACTCTTGTTTTTCAGTAACAACTTGTTTTTGCTTAAAAAACCAGCTTATAAATTCATAACGCTGTTCTTGATTATTTCCTTTTATTTCTTGTTGATTTGGAGTTTTATTTCCGTAAGACCAAGTTGGAATTGGCGCTCGAAATGTCAAGAAATCCTGCAAGGTTACATTATAAATTTCCGGATTACTTTCAGCTTTTAATTCAGGATATAAATTAAAGAATTTGGTGTCCCATTTTATTTTTCCTTCTTTAACTAAAGTTGTTGCGATATAACTTGTAACGGTTTTTGTGATTGATCCTAAACGAAATTTATCATCGATTTTTGCTTTATAAGAAGACTTATAACGTTGAAATCCTAAAGTTTCGATTTCAATGATAGAATCTGATGAAACGACTGCATAAGCTAATTCTGGAATTTTATATTGTTTTCTGATTTCCTCTGCACGAGAATTATTTTTTTGCCCATAAAATGAATTTAGAAAGCTCAGGAAGAAAGCAAAAAATAATATTTTTTTCATGTTATAAATGATCAGATTTTTTCAGCAAGGTACAAGACTTTTATTAGAAACAAATATAGCATTTCTAAAAATTAATTTAATAAAAATCCTACAAATTTATTAATTTTGGCTTTTCTAATATTTTCTATATGCCTTTAAAATTTAGTTTTTGTCTGATTTTCCTTTTTGGGACTTCAGTCTTTTTCAGTCAATCTAAAAAGTATAAAATACATACAGTTGCTTTTTACAATTTTGAAAATCTTTACGATACTGTAAATGATGAATTTACTAATGATGACGAATGGACGCCAACTGGCGCGCAACATTGGATAACAGAAAAATATCAGCAGAAATTAAAAAATCTAGCAAGAGTTATATCTGAAATTGGAACACCAGAAAATTCAAATCCGCCAACTTTAATTGGAGGTGCGGAAATAGAAAATCGTAGCGTTTTAGAAGATTTAATAAAAGAACCAAAACTGCAACCGTTAGATTTAGGAATTATTCATTTTGATTCGCCAGATAAACGCGGAATTGATGTGGCTTTATTGTATCAGAAAAAATATTTCAGACCAACTTCTTTTTCGAACATTCCTTTAATTATTTATCGAAAAGAAATTCCTAAAAGAAAAGAAGAAACAGAAGTTTTGGATGATGAAGTTGAAGTTAAAAAAGAAAATAAAAACCGAGTTTTTACAAGAGATCAGCTTTTGGTTTCGGGATTTTTGGAAGATGAAGAAATACATATTATTGTCAATCACTGGCCTTCTAGATCAGGTGGAGAAAAAGCAACTAGTTTGTTTCGGGAAGCTGCAGGAAAACTGAACCGAAGAATTATGGATTCATTGCAACAAATTAATCCGCGAGCAAAAGTATTGACAATGGGAGATTTTAATGACGGGCCATTGAATAACAGTATAAAAACAGGATTAGGAGCAAAAAGCACTAAAGCAGAACTTTCAGGGTTTGGAGTTTTTAATCCGTTTGAAGAGCTTGCTAATAAAGGTTTTGGAACTATTGCTTATCGAGATTCTTGGAATATTTTCGACCAGATTATAATGACAGAATCTTTAATAAAATCTGATTTTCTGACTTTCGGTTTTTGGAAAGCAGGTATTTTCAACAAAACTTATCTCATTCAAAATTCGGGAAAGTATAAAGGTTATCCATTACGAAATACATTAGCGGAAGCTGGTTTTAGCGATCATTTTCCAGTTTATATTTATTTGATAAAAGAAGTTAGATAAGTATGCAGTCGCAGTCGCAGCAAAACTGAAAACTGCGACTGCGACTGAATACTTTTCACTACCTTAGCTATTCATAAATTTAGTATTGAAGAAATGGCTATAGCAAAACCTTTTAACCTAACCCAATGGATTGACGAAAACCGTCATTTACTAAAACCACCTGTTGGAAATAAAAACCTATATGTAGATTCTGGAGATTATATTGTAATGATTGTTGCAGGACCAAATGCCCGTAAAGATTATCATTATAACGAAACTGAAGAGCTTTTTTATCAATTAGAAGGGAGCATTAAAGTTGTAATTCAAGAAGATGGCCAGCGTAAAGAAATGGAATTAAATGCTGGCGATATGTATTTGCATCCTGCTAAAGTGCCACATTCTCCTGTTCGTTCAGAAGGTTCGATTGGCCTTGTAATTGAAAGAAAACGTGCAGGACAAGGTTTTACAGATGGTTTACTTTGGCATTGCGATAACTGCAATCATAAATTATATGAAGTGTATTTTGAACTTCATAATATAGAGAAAGATTTCCTTCCTCATTTTGAACATTTTTACAATTCGGAAGAGCTAAGGACTTGCGATAATTGCGGAACTATAATGGAAACTGATCCGAGATTTGTAGCTAAGAAATAGAAAAAACAAAACCCGACAAATTTTAAAAACTTGTCGGGTTTTGTTTTTATTTATAATTCTAACTTCTTCCCTTGTTCAGGATAAATAATCTGAACTCCTAAATCATTTTGCTTTTTTAACTGCTCTTTGATTTTTGCAATATTCTTTGCTGGAGGTTTCAAATGCGTGATGATAATTTTAAAGTTTTTCAGAGAACCTTTTCCTGCTAAATCTTCTAGAACATGAAGTTCTTTCATTAAATAATTAGGAGTTAAATGTCCAAACAAAAATTTGTCAGGCTGTTCGTTTGGAAAAGAAACTTCAATAAAAATTCCTTTTAATTGTCCTTCTTTAACTAATGGTGCAACTGCAGTCCATAAATTACGAAGGTTATTACTTTTTTCTACTTCATCTGGCCCAGTGTCTCCTAAATACAAAGCATAGTCAGTGTCGTTTTTAATTAAGAAAGCGGTACTTTCAAACGGATTAACATGGCTTAAAGGAAATGCTTTAACCGTCATTTTAGCATTGGTCAAAAGGGTTTCTTTTGCCAAATTTAAAGTCTGAAAATGATATTTTTTGATATGAAAACCAGGACCTTCATCTCCAAAATTTGCCCAAGTCTGATCGTTGAAATAATGATTTTCCATCATTTCCATGCATTTATTAGTTGCATAAACAGTTTTTGAAGAATCTGCTGGCGAATTGATTATCAATCCAGAAACATGATCTAAATGCGCGTGAGAAATTAAATATCCTTTGATGTATTTACGTAAAACTTCGCTTGTCGAAACTGTAAATGTTTTCTTTTCAATCGCTTTTTCAATTCCAGCGTTTACAGTTCCAGCGTCAAGACAGATATAATCGTTTGTGTTTGATGGAGCTATTAAATAAGCCGAAAGATTTTTTTCGTCGATTCCGCCCATTACTCCTAAAGGAACAACAGAAAAAGAAGTTTTAGCTTTTTGCGAAAATATTGAAGTTGAAACTAAAAGAAAACAAAGCAGAAGCCTACTGAAATGGGTCATATTTTTAATTTTAAGTATTGCAAATTTCATCAAATAAATTCAATATTTGGTTTCCTTTCTGTTAATACTATAAAATAAACTTAAATTTACGTTCATTTATGAATTAACTTCAATCGGAAATTAATTCTAAAACAATATCTTTACATAAAAATATAACAATTTTAACAAAAAAAGTTACAATGACAACAATAGCATCGCAATTTGGAATGAAGGAAGCTCTTGAAAAATTGGGCATCAAGACAATAAATGAAGGAACATCAACAGGAATTAATAATTTTTCTTCTGGAGAAATCTTAGAGAGTTATTCGCCAGTTGACGGAAAATTAATTGCTTCGGTAAAAATGTCAACAGCTGAGGATTATGAAAAAGCAATTCAAACTGCGGCAGAGGCATTCAAAAAATTTAGATTGATTCCTGCCCCACAGCGTGGTGAAATTGTACGTCAGTTTGGAGAAAAATTGAGACAAAATAAAGAAGCTCTTGGTAAATTGGTTTCTTACGAAATGGGAAAATCATTGCAAGAAGGTTTTGGAGAAGTTCAGGAAATGATTGATATCTGCGATTTTGCAGTTGGTTTATCGCGTCAACTTCACGGATTAACAATGCATTCTGAAAGACCAGGACACCGCATGTATGAGCAATATCATCCGTTGGGAATTGTTGGAATTATTTCAGCATTTAATTTCCCAGTTGCCGTTTGGTCTTGGAATACGGCTTTAGCTTGGATTTCTGGAGATGTTTGCGTTTGGAAACCTTCTGAAAAAACACCTCTTTGCGGTATTGCTTGCCAAAATATTATTGCTCAAGTTATTAAAGAAAATAATCTGCCAGAAGGAATTTCATGTTTAATAAACGGAGATTACAAAATAGGGGAGTTATTGACTGCAGATACTCGCATTCCGCTTATTTCTGCGACTGGTTCGACTAGAATGGGGAAAATTGTAGCACAAACTGTTGCAGGAAGATTAGGAAAATCGTTGCTGGAATTAGGAGGAAATAATGCCATTATTGTGACTCCAGATGCAGATATAAAAATGACTGTTATCGGAGCTGTTTTTGGAGCTGTTGGAACTGCTGGACAACGTTGTACTTCAACTCGAAGATTGATCATTCACGAAAGTATTTATGATAAAGTAAAAGACGCTTTGGTTGCGGCTTACAAACAATTACGAATCGGAAATCCGCTTGACGAAAATAATCATGTTGGACCGCTAATTGATACTCATGCTGTTGAAATGTACGCTGCGGCTTTAAATAAAGTAGTGGCTGAAGGCGGTAAAATTTTGGTTGAAGGAGGAGTGCTTTCTGGTCAAGGTTACGAAAGTGGTTGTTATGTAAAACCTGCAATTGCTGAGGCTGAAAACTCATTTGAAATCGTTCAGCACGAAACATTTGCTCCAGTTTTATACTTACTTAAATATTCGGGTGAAGTAGAAAATGCAATCGAAATTCAAAACGGTGTTGCTCAAGGTTTATCTTCTGCAATTATGACTAATAATTTACGTGAAGCTGAAAGATTCTTGTCTGCAACAGGTTCTGACTGTGGAATTGCAAATGTAAATATCGGAACTTCGGGAGCTGAAATCGGTGGTGCTTTTGGAGGAGAAAAAGAAACTGGAGGCGGCCGCGAATCTGGTTCTGATGCTTGGAAAATTTATATGAGACGTCAAACGAATACAATCAATTATACAACAAATCTTCCGCTTGCGCAGGGAATTAAATTTGATTTGTAGATTTAATCATTTTAATAAAAAGTCCTTTTTCATAATTTATGGAAAAGGACTTTTTTATTTATAGTATTTTTCTTTAATTTTGGTCAAAATCTATATTAAATGAAATCCAAAATTGTATTGTTGTTAATTGCACTTTTTGTTTTAGGTTGTAATAAAAAACCAAGTGCGATAAATAAAATATCTAATGTTGACACATTGAATCAGAATTTATCTGAAGAAAAAGAAGAGAGTTTTAAAGAAGATTTGACTTTGGAACAACCAAATTTTTCAAAAACAGGAAAAACTATTGAAGATTTTGTTTTAGAACCTTACGAAATTCAAATGAAAGCGGAAGGTTTTTTAAATGATGATACATTGAAGGATGTTGTACTTGTATTGCAAAATAAAAATGATGTTTCTGATAATCGTGTGGTATTAGTCCTTTTAAAACAAGAAAAAGGAGGATTTAAACTTCACGATACATCGTGGGAAGCTTTAGAACCTTATTCTCAAGAAGATGGTTTTGTGATGTATGATCATGAAAAAATTTCTATAGATAATAAAACATTACATATTTTGTTACAAGGTACGGGGCCAGTCGTTGCAAGAGAAACGCTTTACAAATATATTGATAATGTTTTGGTTTTAGTCGGTATAAGTACTTTTCATTCTGGCGCTGGTTCTTTTGTAACCAGCAATTATAACTTAATTTCTGGCGAAGCTGATCATGAATTAGCCAATACAATTAACGATAGTATGCCAAGTGATTATGAAGTCAAAAAAAAGTTTCAGTTAAAACGAAAAATGTTATTTGCTTCAGATAACCCGAATACTATTTTAGAAAGTCTTCCTCATGCCGAGTGGTAAAATGCTCAAAATTTCCTAGAATCAAAAACAATATAATGAAGGTATTTTTAACGCTTCTTCTTTTAACAGCTATTGCTATTTCACTACAATATTATTTTCTTAACGGAGAATATCATTCTGAGAACTGGACGACATTAACGATGCCAATTACTATGATTGTTCTCTTGCTTTTTGTTTATTTTTATGCCCCTAGAAAGACTTTTTATCGAAGATTCTTTGGTGTTATCTTGATAATTTGCAGTATTATTTCCATAATCTTTTTTGGACTTTTTTGGTATGCAGTTCAATTAGGTAAAGCATTTTCACATTAAATTATTTATGAAATATTTTACAAAAAGGGAAGATAGAATTAATGTGCTCCTAATAGTTTTTTTGGTTTGCATAGTACTTGCAAATTTAATTCAGATTTATAATTATAAGGCAGATGAAAGATTTACATGGGACAGCGGTGTTCTGAGTAAAAAGGGAAACATAGTACAAGTCAGTACTTGTTATTTTCATCACACAGATGCTTGGAACTATGATGTTGATAAAGATCAAATAATTGATGATGGTTGGGATGAAATCAATTATTCTGAAAAAAGCAAGGATAATGCTTTTTATCCGGATAGTTTATCTATAACTTGGTTTTCTTACACAGAACAAAAATTCTATAAGGGAGATTTTAAGTTGCCTTATGATATCATTTTAGAAAAAGCAAAATACCTGAGAGAAACAACAACTCAGTATGAAAGCACGTTTGCAAGAGAAAACCCAAATCAAATTTTATTAAATTTTTTAGCTGAAATATTACCAAATGGAAAAATTGTGGTATGGATTTCAGATTATGATAAAAAGTTTAAAATTGGCGAATATCAAGCAAAAACTGTAAATGAAACTTGGCATATTTTTGATGATTATGATGAGAAAAATTCTGATTCAAAAATTGATATTGGAAAAAAAGTTGCATTGGTAATGGAACAACATTCTTATAATATTGATCTAAACTTACCAGATGGATTTCATCTGACAAAAGCACAAGTTGAATTATATAATCAAAATGATTGGAACTTGGGAGACGATAAAAATGGAAAACCATATATTTTTCAAAACATTCCTAGTGGCATTCATATCTCATGGGAAAATGATACAAGAGGATTCGCATCGCAAATCGGTTTTAATGAATCAGAAATTTTAGATGCTTTTAGAGAAATGGACAGTCCTAAAGAAGTAAAACCATTATTGTTAGAACTAACCATAAATGAAAAGAACGATAGCATTTTGATATCTTTAAAAAATGATCATAGAGTAGTAAAAATAGTTTCCTCTTACATATATGTTCACCCTTTAGCACAAAACGATAAAAATATGGAAGAAGTTTCGAAATGAATTTAAGGCGAATACAGCGTCTATATTCTTTTTAAAATAAATAAAAAAGGCTTCCTAATTTGGAAGCCTTTTTAGTTAAGTTAGTTTTACTTTTTTATAAGAGTTTGATTAAATGATCCGTCAACAGTGTAAATTTTCGCTAGATAAGTTCCAGGAATTAAACTGCTTGTATCAATGCTTTCAGAGTTTCCAGAGTTAATTACTAGATTTCCAGAAATATTGTAAATAAGTACTTTTTGTACTTTTTGTTCTGTATCAGATAAGTATAATGTACTTGAAACTGGATTAGGATATAAAATTATTTTTGAAGTTTCTGTAGTAGTTGCTGTTTCGGCTACAGCCATTTTTGAAGAGCTTCCGCCATAAACTGTGCTAATATAGAATAAGTTGGCAACAGAATTTTTGGTAATAGTATGAGAACCAGCAGCTACTGAAACCGTCACAATACCTGCAGAAGCAGTATAAGAAACATTGTCTACTTTAATACTTCCTGTAAAAGTTGAATCGAAAACCAAAGTCAAAGTTGATGCACTTGTTGTTGAATACGCTATTGATGTGCTTGATTCTATTTTTAGACGTTCAGTAAGCGTTAATCCGTTATAAGTTACAGAACCCGGAGTTGAATTCATATTTCCTGTAATAGCATAGAATGAACTTGTTTTCCCAGAAGTTGTAAAATTATGAACTTCAGATCCGCCAGATGAACCAGTTGTAACGGTTATAGTTCCAGAAGCAGTTATAGGAGTTCCTGCACTTCCTGAAGTTGTTACAGAGTAAGATACATTTGCAGTCGGAGTTCCTGTAATAGTTATCGTTTTTGCTGATGTATTTTTTACAAAAGATAATCCAGAAGCTGGTAATCCCGTTACAGTTGCATCTGTTGCATTTCCTCCCCAAGTGAACACAATTGAAGCAATAGCTGTTCCAGAAGAAACAGTTTGGCTATTGTTACCAGTAGAAGTTAAAGTTTGAGTGCCTGCCGCGGTAACTGTTACAGTTCCTGAACCAGTGGCTGGGGAACCACTAGTTCCAGAAGTTGCAATAGAGTACGAAACTGTTGCAGTTGGCGTACCCGAAATAGTTATAGTTTTAGCAGTAGCATTTTTAACAAAAGTCAATCCAGAAGCTGGTATTCCAGTTACTGCTGCGTCAGTCGCATCTCCGCCCCATGTAAAAACGATTGATGAAATTGCTGTGCCACTTGCAACAGTTTGATTGTTATTTGAAGAAGATGTCAAAGTTAAAGTCTGCGTTCCAGCTGGAGGATTTCCTTCACCTTGTACCGCAACTAAAGTGCTGCTATAGTTTGTAAGCGTTGTTTTTAATGCTGTAATAACCAAAGAAGAAGTATCATCTGTAGCATTGTTAAATGTCCATTTTAAATCTCCTCCAGAAACACGTCCTGCATATTGAGTAGTTTTTGTTTTTGCAGCAGCTGGTGTATCGATTACTAAATTTTTTACGTACAAATTAGCATCTGTGTCGAAGTTGTTGTACATATTAGCTCCAGATTTAGATTTTACAGAACTGCTTACAACTTCACCTCTTGTTGTTGCTACATAAGCATCAAAATCTGTTGTAGAGCTTATTTTTCCTGAGATATTATATAGTGGATTAGGATCATTGTAAGCTACAAAACGCATGTTGTTTGTTCCATTAGAAGCGTCAAAAGTATTGTTGAAAGCTTTAATACTTCCTCCAGCTTCACCAGAAAATGTTCCCATTGTTCCCGCGTTATTTACTTGGTTGGCTTCGTCCCAAATGTCAGATCCTTGAAGAGAAGTTAGCATTGGGTGCTTGCTGTTTCTGTAGTAATTTCCTTCAACAAAAAGTGAAGAACCTAAAGTTGATCCTGCGCCATATTTAGAAACTCCGTCATAATAGTTGTTATAAATATGTGCCGAATAGTAACGCACACGAGGATGGCGAGAATCAGAGTGGTCAAACCAGTTGTGGTGATAAGTGATATACAGTCCAGAAGTTGTTCCTTCACTCAAGCCTAAAAGACTTGCTTTTCCATTATCCCAAAAGTGGTTGTAAGATAATGTAATGTAAGTTGAAGTTTTATTGTCTAATGCTCCGTCACCTTTTATTTGATCAGCATCGCTACCTGCATTTCCGTAAAATAAATCACAGTTGTGAACCCATACGTGATCATTATCTTGTTGCATTCCTACGTTGTCGCCCGCAGTACTATCACAATTCATAAATCCAAGATTGCTTACCTCTATGTTTGAAGCCGATTTTAATCTAACTCCCCATCCATTTGCAACAGCATCATCGCCAACACCTTCAATTGTTACATAGCTTGAAGCATTATTTGAGTTTTCAATTACGACATCGCCACCTTCCATAACCGACATATCAGTAATATTTCCGATTAAACGAATAATAAATGGGCGAGTGTCCTTTCCTTTTTTAATGGCATAAAGAATATTTTGTAAACCAATACACGGATTTGCACTAGCCCCAGTAATATTCATCGAAATTGTATTTTTTGTATTTTGGGTGATATAAAGAATTACCGCATTGTCTTTAGGAGTTCCATCTGCTTTATATCCTCCTGGAACACGACCGCCATCAAAAGCAAATCCGTTTCTGTCGTGTGCCATTACGGTTAAGCTGCTTGTTGAAGTTCCTGTTCCTTCGGTGCCATTTATAACAGGTTTTACTTTTACAGTATAAGTTCCAGCTTTAAGACCTGGAATATCAGCGCGAAAATAAGAGCCATAACTTCTAATAAGTTGATCATCAATTTTTTTGTCTGTTAATCCATTTCCTGTGTAGTAAACATTGTAGGTCTGGGCGCCGCTGACTGGCTGCCATTTTACAAAAGCAGATTCTAGCCAGCCAGAAGCTTGATTAATCGTTTGTGCCCATAACTGGACTGTCATAAGAAAGACAGCCACGAAAAGTAGGTTTTTTTTCATAGTGTTTGTTTAAGATAGTTAATAAAATAAGTAAGTGGTTTTACTTTCGACTCCAAGTGGTTTAATTGTAATCGATTACACGGAATTATATATTAATTTTTAATACCGTAATTTTTTTACTAAAAAAAAAGACATACTTAATTTTTTTGGCTTTTTAAATGTTAAAAATGCAACTAATTGCATTGATTGTAATTTATTGCACATTTATTTTTGTTTAACAATAGCTGTAATTTCCTAGCTTTTGATAATTTTGAGATTTAAATGGTAAGAATTTAGGAGATTCGTAATTTTTTTTAATTACAAAAATTACATTTTAAATTTTTGTAAGAAATGGATTCTTTTTGAATTTTGAACAGCAGATTATTCTTAGAAGTTTTAAATCTGATTTTATATTTATAAGTAAAAAAGTAGTTATGGAAATAAAAAAAAGCCTTTCTGATTTTACTCAAAAAGGCTTCTGGATTATTTAAAAGAGACTTTTAGTCTTTACTAGAAAGTTTTGATAAAAGTCTTAAGAATTCGATATATAACCAAACTAATGTGATCATTAATCCCATAGCTCCATACCATTCCATGAATTTTGGCATTCTTTCTCTTGCACCTTTTTCAATTAAATCAAAATCTAAGAAAAGGTTAAGAGCCGCTATAATGATAACAAAAACACTGATACCAATACTCATCATAGAATTTCCGTAGTGAACTGGAACGTAGCTTGAAGCAAACATTGAAACAATCCAAGAAATTAAATAATAAGTAGCAATTGCTAATGTTGCCGCAACAACAACAGATTTGAATTGTTCTGTAACCTTTACAATTCTAAATTTGTACAAACCAAGACAAACCAAGAAAGTAACAAGAGTTGCACCAACTGCATTTATTACAATTCCAGGAAATTTTAATTCAAATATTGCAGAAATACCTCCTATGAATAATCCTTCAAATAAAGCATATCCTGGAGCTAGGTAAGGAGACAACTGCGGTTTGAATGAAGAAACTAATACTAGAATAAAACCAACAATTGCACCTCCAATTGTAGGTAACATCGGGTTCATTCCATTAAAAGCCATCCACCATGTTATCATAGCAGCACCGCACAAAATAAGAAATAAAATAGCTGTTTTGTTGATTGTTCCAGACACTGTCATTTCTTGATTGTAATCAATAATCTGAGCTTGGTGTACTTCTGTTCTTGGTTCAGCATTAGATGAAAAACGCTTACTGTTTAAAAATGGATTTTTTGAATTAAAGTTCATATTTTAATACGTTTAATTGAATTCAAATATATGGAGATTTTTTGAAGTGCAATATTAGGAAAGAATTTTTTAACATGAATTTCTGTTCTTTATTTAAGGCATAAAAAAAATCCATTAAAATTGATTTAATGGATTTTGAATATTTTAATGAAATAATCTTATTTCAATAAGTCTAAAACTAATGATGGGAATAAACCAAGAGCAATATTTAAAACAATTGATATTACAGCTGTAGCATAAATAAGGAATGGTCTTCCTGTTCTTTCTTGATTTGGTTCTTTAGAATACATTGCGATAATTAATTTGAAATAGTATCCAACACTAATGATAGAGTTGATTACAGCAACGATTACTAAACCAATATACCCTGCTTGAATAGTTTGGTTGAATAAGAATAACTTAGCAAAGAATCCAGAGAAAATAGGAATTCCGGCCATTGATAATAATGAAGCTGTAAGAACAGCAGCCAATAGCGGATTTGTTTTTCCTAAACCGTGGAAGTTTGTAATATCTTCATTATCTTGATCTCTGCATACATATAAAATAACACTGAAAGCAGCAATACCAGCTAACGCATAAGCAGCAGTATAGTATAATAAAACTCCAGCAGAAGCAGAAACAGTTAATAATGTCATTAACATGAAACCTGCGTGAGAGATTCCAGAAAAAGCAAGCATACGTTTTACGTTTACTTGTCTAAGTGCCATGATATTTCCGACAGACATAGAAGCGATAGAAATAATAACTACGATAACTTCAAATGTGTGTAAAAGGTCTTGATTGTCTAATGAAGCAATTAAGTTCATACCAGAAACTAATTTGAATAAAGTTGCAATTGCTACAACTTTAGCCAATGTACTCATTAAAGCTGTTGTTAAAGCTGGAGAACCTTCGTAAACGTCTGGCGCCCAGAAGTGGAAAGGAACAGCAGCAACTTTAAATAACATTCCAACAACCATTAAAATCATTCCAATTGGAAACCAGATTGGTAACTCTGCAGAAAGTGCGCTTTCGTGAATATCACTAATATCAAAACTTCCCATTGCACCGTAGATCAAACAGATTCCGAAAAGAATAATTCCTGAAGCGAAAGATCCCATTAAGAAATATTTCATACCTGCTTCGTTGCTTTTGATATTCAAACGATCACTTGCAGCAAGTACATATAAAGCAATAGATAAAATTTCAATTCCTAAAAAGAACATTGCTAAGTTTCCAAAAGAAACCATTGCTACAGCTCCAGCCAATAAGAAAACCTTAATTGCAACGAAATCTGAAATTTTTGATTGGTGATTTTGGTAAAAATTATGACTTAATGCTACAAGGAAAATAGTCAAAACGATAAACAAAGATGAAAAAGCTGTAGAAAACTTGTTCACTGCTATCATATTGTTGTAATAACTTTGTTCTGTTCCAAATTCACAGTAGTTAAGTGCCAATACACCTATTAAACCCAAAATGGTAATAGGAACAATGGCCTTTCTTAAATTAAGAATTTCAAACAATAGGCAGAAAATACCCAATCCTGTTATAGCTATTAATGTATTCATTTTTATCTTTTTGATTTAGGATTTCAATTTTTAAGTGGAATCCTAATTTATTTTTTGTTTAAAATATTAGTTCTTATTGATAACTTGTAAAATAGTTTCCAAGCTTGGTGTAATCAAATCTGTGATTGGTTTTGGATAAAAACCAAAGAATAATAAAACTGCAATGATTACCGCAAATGAAATTCCTTCATTAAGAGTAACATCTGCAAAAGTTTTAGAATTAGTTTCGCCTAACATTACATGTTGGAACATTCTCAACATATAGTAAGCTCCTAAAATAATAGTAGTTCCACCAAGAATAGCAAACCAGATATTGATTTGAGATAAACTGTATAATACTGTAAACTCTCCAACGAAGTTAAATGTACTTGGTAATGCAACAGAAGCTAATACTAAGATTAAAAACATTGAGGTGAATTTTGGAGACTGAGTACGGATTCCGCCCATTTCTGCAATTTCTCTAGTTTCATATCTTCTGAATATTACTTCAGCAGCAAAGAACAATCCCACTACCACAAAACCGTGAGCAATCATTTGAAGAACAGCCCCTCTTAAACCGTCAAGAGTCAAAGTGTAAGATCCTGCAGCGATTAATCCAACGTGAGCAAGAGAAGAATAAGCTAATAATTTCTTTAAATCTTTTTGTCTCAAAGCTACAATAGAACCGTAGATAACTCCAGCAATTCCTAAAGCGATGAAGATATACATGTATTCTTTTGCAGCGATTGGCGCAAGTGGCAATTGCCAACGAATTACACTGTACAATCCCATTTTAAGCATGATACCAGACAAAAGCATTGTTCCAACTGTAGGTGCTTTTTGGTACACATTTGCTTGCCAAGTATGGAAAGGAATAATTGGAATTTTAATAGCATAAGCTAAGAAGAAAGCCAAGAAAATCCAGAATTGTTCGCAAGCAGATAAGTTTACTTTATATAAATCTTCAATTAAGAAAGAACCTGCTTTTTGATATAAATAAATGAAAGCAGTTAACATGAATAATGAACCAGCAAGTGTGTAAATAAAGAATTTAACCACTGCTTTTCTTCTTTCTTCAGCATCACCATTACCCCAAATTAAGGCAATAAAGTAGATTGGAATAAGAGCTAACTCCCAGAAAATGTAATATAAAAGACCATCAGAAGCTAAGAAAGTTCCTGTCATAGCAAAAGCCATAAATAAGATCAAAGCATAAAAACCTTTTGCATTTTTATATTCATTTCCAAAAGAAGAAAATATAATAATCGGAGTTAAAGCTGCAGTTAACAAAACCATTGCAAGTCCAAGTCCGTCAGCATTTAAAGCGAAAGAAATTTTTGGCTGAGTAATCCAGCTGTTGATTACGCTGATATTTTCGCCAGCATTATAATTATTCAATAATACAATTGAACATCCTAAAGCTGCTAAACTAAATAGCAAAGCAACTTTTGAAGCTAGTTTGTCACCAGAAAAATAAGTGGCAAATGCACCAATTAAAAGTATAATTAATATAGTAGAAACGTTCATAGTTATAATATTATTGAGCTAAAAATATATAGGAAACAATTGCACAAAGTCCTAAAACAAAAACAAATAGATATAATCCTATACTTCCGGTTTGTAATTTTTTTCCTTGGAAAGCAATTTCGTTTGCTATCTTACCTAATCCAAAAACAAGCGCAGATAATCCTGTCTCGATATAGTCTCTAAAGAATTTAGATAAACTATTAATTGGCTGAACAAATACTGCATCGTAAACTTCGTCTACATAATATTTGTTGTATAATACTTTACTGAAACCAGTAATGTTTTCATCTGATTCTGGAACATTATCTTGTTTGAAGTATTTAACGTAAGCAATTAAAATTCCTAATAATCCACCAAGAACTGCAACACCCATTAAAGTGTATTCAGTTGCGCCTAAATGATGTTCTTCACCAGCTACTTTTGTGAAAAGAGGAGCAAGGTATCCATTTAACCAGCTGTTTCCTGGTAAACTGATTAATCCTCCAAAAGTTGCTAAAATAGCTAAGATGATAAGCGGAATAGTAATTAATGAACCACTTTCATGTAAGTGATGTTTTTGCTCTTCAGTTCCTCTAAATTCTTTGAAGAAAGTTAAGAACATTAATCTAAACATATAGAAAGCTGTCATGATTGAAGCAACCGATCCAACAACGTATAATGGAATACTGTGGTGGAAAGCTGTCAATAAAATTTCGTCTTTAGAAAAGAATCCTGAGAAGAATGGAACTCCAGAAATGGCTAATGAAGAAATTAACATTGTCCAGAATGTGATTGGCATTGCTTTACGCAAACCTCCCATGTTACGCATATCTTGTTCTCCGTGCAATCCGTGAATTACAGATCCAGATCCTAAGAATAAACATGCTTTAAAGAAAGCGTGAGTGATTACGTGAAAAACAGCTACTTCATAAGCTCCAAATCCTAATGCTAAAAACATTAATCCTAATTGTGAAACTGTAGAATAAGCCAATACTTTTTTGATATCCGTTTGAACTAATCCAATTGTAGCAGCAACTAATGAAGTGATAGCTCCAATGATTGCGATTACATTTTGAACATCATGAGCTAAGTCAAAAATAAAGTTCAATCTTGTTACCATAAAGATACCTGCAGTTACCATCGTAGCTGCGTGGATTAATGCAGAAACAGGAGTTGGTCCAGCCATCGCATCAGGTAACCAAGTGTATAACGGAATTTGAGCAGATTTACCACAAGCTCCAATAAATAAACATAAAGCAGCAGCAGATAAAGACATTGCAATTGACGGATCAATTTTAGTGGTCAAAATTATTTGCTTTAGTTCGCTATAGTCTAAAGTGTGGAAAGTATATCCTAAAATGAACATTCCGATTAATAAACCTAAATCTCCAATTCTGTTCATGATGAAAGCTTTTTTCGCAGCATCATTGTAATCTTGGTTTTTATGCCAGAATCCAATTAATAGGTAAGAACAAAGTCCAACACCTTCCCATCCAATGAAAAGAACTAATAAGTTGCTTCCAATTACAAGCGTTATCATAAAGAATACGAATAGATTTAAATACGCAAAAAACTTGTGCATATTCTCATCATCGTGCATGTAACTGATAGAGTATAAGTGAATCAAAGATCCAATTCCAGTTACGAAAAGTAACCAAAGAACAGATAATTGATCTAATAAAAATCCAAGATTGATTTTTAAGTTGCTAATTTGAATCCAATCAAATAAGGTAACTTGAATTCCTTTTCCAGTTGAAGTTATTTGATTAAAAAGTAAAAGAGAAACTACAAAAGAAATTGCCACGGCAACAGTTCCGATTGCACCAGAAGCTGTTTTTCCTAAGCTTTTTCCAAAAAAGACATTTACTAGAAAACCTAGTAAAGGAGTTAAAACTAAAATTAAAGCTAAATTGGTATCCATTTCTGATTATCCTTTTAAATTTTTTAAATTATCGATACTAATTGAGCCGATATTTCTAAAGATAGAAACTAAAATGGCCAATCCTACCGCAACTTCGGCTGCAGCAACCGCCATCGAGAAGAACACAAAAACTTGTCCTTGCGCATCTTGATGATAAGTTGAAAAAGCAACAAATAAAAGGTTTACCGCATTCAACATAATTTCGATAGACATGAAAACGATAATAGCATTTCGTCTGTACAATACACCAAAAATACCAATACAGAAAAGTACAACACTTAAAAAGATGTAGTTTTCAATACCTATTTGATTTAATATATTACCCATTATTTATTTAATTTTTCTTTTTTAGACAATAGAACTGTTCCAATCATAGCAACCAAAAGTAGAACAGAAGCAAATTCGAATGGAACCATATATTCGTCCAATAAAATTTTACCTAAAACTTTAATTGATTGGAAATCTTCTCCAGTAGAATCGTATTCACCCACAATTGGTTTCGAGTTGATAAAGATTGTAATCAAAACAATCACTATTAAACAGAAAGAAACAATTGCTCCTAAGCGTGTAATTCTAGGGCGGTGAACTTCTCGTTGTTCGTTCAAGTTCATCAACATGATTGTAAACAGGAACAGAATCATAATAGCTCCGGAGTAGACTATTATATGTACAATTGCTAAGAATTGAGAATTTAATAATAAATATTGACCGGCAATCGAGAAGAAACAGATAACTAAATAAATAGCACTGTGAATTGGATTTCTGCTGAAAATAGTCAAAAACGCAGTAATAACGGTAATAAACGCTAAAAAGCAAAAGATAATTTGAACAGTTGTTGCGTGTGCAAAATCGGGAATATGTATCATTTAGTTAGCGTTTTTAAGTTGAGCGTTTTTCATAGCCATTTCTAAAGGCATTACTAATTTATCTTTCCCAAAAATGAAATCTTCTCTTTCGTAACTAGCAGGAACTAAAACTTTAGACTGAGTCAAGTAAATAGCGTCTTTTGGACAAGCTTCTTCACATAAACCACAGAAAATACAACGAAGCATATTGATTTCGTAGATTTCAGCGTATTTTTCTTCTCTGTATAAATGTTTTTCATCTGCTTTACGTTCAGCAGCTTTCATTGTAATTGCTTCTGCTGGACATGATAATGCACATAATCCACAAGCTGTACAGTTTTCACGACCTTGCTCATCACGTTTCAACATGTGCTGACCGCGATAAACTGGACTCATTGTACGAACTTGCTCAGGATAATGAATCGTAACTTTTTTTCTAAAAAGGTGCTTAAGCGTGATAGCCAAACCTTTTACAATCGCCACAAGATACAATCGTTCAATAAAAGTCATGTCTTTATTTGACACCACCTTTTTTCTACCCGATAATGATATAGTTTCTATTGACATTTTTACTATTATAGTTTATGATTTGCAATTTGAAATCAATCAAATTTGAAATCTATTTTGTTTTTTATTTGAGCTTCCCAACAATTATCGAGATTGCTATTCAACGTCTTATGATTTTTAGAATCCTAAAGCTGCTGCAATATCGTGTCTTAAAATAACAACACCCGTAATCATAATATTAATAATCGAAAGTGGAATCAAAATTCTCCAGCCTAAGTTCATTAATTGGTCATATCTAAATCTTGGAATCGTCCAACGTACCCACATGTAGAAGAATATGAAGAAACATATTTTCACAAATAATACCGCAATTCCTAACAAGTTCGCTGGATTTACACCAACATTTTCTACCATCCATTGCATTCCAGGATAGTTGTAACCACCAAAGAACAATACAGAAATAATAGTTGCAGAAGTAAACATACTAGCATATTCAGCAAATAAATAGAATCCCATTTTCATAGAAGAATATTCTGTATGGTAACCTCCAATTAATTCACTTTCGCATTCTGCTAAGTCGAAAGGAGTTCTGTTAGTTTCAGCAAATGAACAAATCAAGAAAATCAAAAATGATAAAGGCTGATAGAAAACATTCCAGTTCATGCCTTGTTGCTGTAATGAAATTTCTTTTAAACTCATTGTTCCTGTCATCATCAATAAAGCAATCATTGATAATCCCATCGCAATCTCATAAGAAACCATTTGCGAAGCCGCACGAACAGCTCCCATTAAAGAGAATTTGTTGTTAGAAGCCCATCCACCAATCATGATACCGTAAACTCCAACAGAAAGAACTCCAAAAATGTATAATAAAGCAATATTTACATCAGTTGCCTGAAGAATAACTTCTCTTCCAAAAACTACTAAATGATCTCCCCACGGAATAACAGCACTTGTCATTAAGGCAGTACTCATGGCAATTGCAGGACCTACAACAAATAAAAATCTATTTGGAGTATTTGGAAAAAATTCTTCTTTAGAGAATAATTTCATACCGTCTGCAAGTGGTTGTAATAAACCTCCCCATCCAGCACGGTTTGGACCAACACGGTCTTGTAAGAAAGCCGCAACTTTACGTTCAGCCCAAGTAGAATACATTGCCATAATCATCGTTACAGCAAAAACTACAACAATTACAACACTCTTTTCTATAATAAACGCACCATCTACCATCATTAAGAGTTTTTATTGTTATTGTTTAATGGAATTTCAGCCATACTAATTTTTTTACGGTCAATATCTCTACCCATAAGAATATTCTTTTCAGTATCGATTTGTACTTTCTCAAGTTTTTGAGTGTAGTTATTTTGGTTGATAACAGAATCTTTTTCAAATTCTCTTGGTCCTTCAATAACCCAGTCATTTACATCTTTGTGATCAAAACGACAGCTGTTGCAGATGAATTCTTCAACTTCATGGTACTCATCTTTACGACCAGTCACACGTTGAATTTCTCCACCAAACATCCAAACAGTAGTTTTTCCACAACATCCTGGAGTTGTACATTCTCTGTGAGCGTTGTAAGGTTTGTTAAACCAAACTCTTGATTTAAAACGGAAAGTTTTGTCTGTTAAAGCTCCAACTGGGCAAACGTCAATCATGTTTCCTGAAAACTCATTGTCGATTGCTTTAGAAATTCCAGTTGAAATATTAGCGTGGTCACCACGGTCTAATACTCCGTGAACTCTGTTGTCTGTCAATTGATCTGCAACTTGTACACATCTTTGGCATAAGATACAACGGTTCATATGTAGTTGAATATTTGGACCAATATCTTCCGGTTCAAATGTTCTTTTTTCTTCAATAAAACGTGATTTTGGGTTTCCGTGCTCAAAACTTAAATTTTGAAGATCACATTCACCAGCCTGATCACAAATTGGGCAGTCTAATGGGTGGTTGATCAATAAAAATTCTGTCACCGATTTACGTGCTTCCGTAACTCTGGCAGAAGATTTACTGTTTACTTCCATTCCGTCCATACATCCTGTTACACAAGATGCCATTAATTTTGGCATTGGTCTTGGGTCAGCTTCACTTCCTTTAGAAACTTCAACTAAACAACAACGGCATTTTCCACCGCTGCCTTTTAATTTTGAGTAATAGCACATGGCTGGCGGCACCAAATCTCCACCAATCATACGTGCAGCCTGCAGGATCGTTGTTCCTGGCTCTACGTCTATACTTTGACCGTCTATGGTTACTTTCATCTCTTTATTTTGTTTTTTTAGTTTCAGGTTTAAAGTTTCAGGTTGAACTTGAAACTAAAAAAACTTGAAACTTGAAACTATTTTAAACTTTTTCGTTGAAAGTCGGAATATTGAAAAGAATTGCTGTCCTTTTTAACATTTGAACTTTATAACTTTCTGCTTTTTATACTTATACGATTACTTTACCGCCTACTAAATGCTTTACTTGTGAAAAAGGTTCAGCAACAAAGTGATCTCTATTTTTGATTTTTTCAGGGAAACGAACGTGATATTCGAATTCATCTCTAAAGTGACGAATCGCAGCAGCTACTGGCCAAGAAGCGGCGTCACCAAGAGGGCAGATTGTGTTTCCTTCAATTTTACTTTGAATACTCCACAATAATTCGATATCTTCTTCACGGCCTTGACCGTTTTCGATTCTCCATAAGATTTTTTCTAACCATCCAGTTCCTTCACGGCAAGGAGTACATTGTCCGCAAGATTCGTGGTGGTAAAAACGAGCAAAGTTCCAAGTGTTTCTTACCACACAAGCAGTGTCGTTGTACACGATAAATCCTCCAGAACCTAACATAGATCCAGTTGCAAAACCACCATCACTTAAAGATTCGTAAGTCATTAAACGATCTTCACCGTTTGCTGTTTTGAAAATTAATTCAGCTGGTAAAATTGGCACAGAAGAACCTCCAGGTACAAATGCTTTCAAAGGTCTGCTAGAAGACATTCCTCCTAAATATTCATCAGAATTCATGAATTCGTCAACGCTTAAACCTAACTCAATTTCATAAACCCCAGGATTTTTAATGTGTCCAGAAGCAGAAATTAATTTAGTTCCAGTAGAACGTCCAATTCCAATTTTAGCATAATCATCACCAGAATTGTTTACAATCCAAGGCACAGTCGCAATTGTTTCAACATTGTTTACTACAGTTGGATTTGCCCAAAGACCAGAAACCGCTGGGAAAGGTGGTTTGATACGAGGATTTCCTCTTTTACCTTCCAAAGATTCGATTAATGCTGTTTCTTCTCCACAGATATATGCTCCAGCTCCACAGTGTACATGAAGTTCAAGATCATAACCTGATCCTAATATATTTTTTCCTAACCAACCAGCAGCTTTTGCTTCGGCGATTGCTCTTTCTAAGATTTTGAAAACCCACATATATTCTCCACGAATGTAGATATAAGATAGGTTAGCGCCCAATGCGTAGCTTGAAGTAATCATCCCTTCGATCAATAAGTGAGGAATATATTCCATCAAGAAACGATCTTTAAATGTTCCAGGCTCAGATTCGTCAGCGTTACAAACTAAGTGTCTTGGTCTTCCTGATTTTTTGTCAATAAAGCTCCATTTCATTCCAGCAGGGAAACCAGCTCCACCACGGCCACGTAATCCTGATTTTTTTACTTCTTCAGTAACTTCATCTGGAGTAAGTGTTTTTAAAGCTTTTTCTACAGAAGCATAACCACCATTTTGGCGATATACTTCGTAGGTTTTAATTCCAGGAATATTGATTTTATCTAATAATATTTTTTGTGACATCTTATTTATCGTGTAATATTATTTTATCATCTCTACAATCAGCAATTAACTGATCGATTTTCTCTTCTGTTAATTTCTCTTTGTAGAAATCTCCCAACTGCATCATCGGAGCATATCCGCAAGCACCTAAACATTCTACGCCAGCAATGGTAAACATTCCGTCTGGAGTTGTTTCTCCCATTTTAATGCCTAATTTTTCAGAAGTATAATCCATTAAATTTTCGGCACCGCTTAAACAACAACAAGAAGTCTGGCAAAACTCAAACATGTATTTACCAATTGGTTTTTGGTTAAACATGGTATAAAAAGTAACCACTTCATAAACCTCAATTGGTTTTATCTGAAGAATCTCGGCAACTTTATCTTGCAATTCAATGCTTAACCAGTTGTTATGCGCATCCTGAACCTCATGCAAAACAGGCAATAAAGCCGATTTTTGTTTACCTTCAGGATAATGACTAATCAATTCATTGATGCGAGTCATCAATGCTTCTGTCATGTTTATTTCTTGTTTGTAATGTTTACGTTCCATTTTAATTTTAGATTTCTGATTTTAGATTTCTGATTTTTTCAATCTTTGTCTATAATCTATGATTCTTCAATCATTGTTTAAGTTTTAGATTCTTCAATCTGAATTTTTCAATTCCTAATTATAATTTTTAAATCTAAATTCTAAAATCTGCATTCTCAATCAGCAATCTAAAATCTAAATTCTAAAATCTACAATTTCTTACGCGTCTAATTCTCCTGCAATTACATTCAAACTTGATAAAATTACAATCGCATCAGACAGTAAAGCGCCTTTAATCATGTCTGGATATGCTTGATAGTAAATAAAACAAGGTCTTCTGAAATGTAATCTATATGGAGTCCTACTTCCGTCAGTAACTAAATAAAAACCTAACTCTCCATTTCCACCTTCAACAGGGTGGTAAATTTCTGCAACTGGAACAGGAACTTCTCCCATTACAATTTTAAAGTGATAGATTAATGATTCCATATTATTATACACATCTTCTTTTGGAGGAAGGTAATAATCTGGAACTTCAGCATGATATTCGTTTCCAGCTGGCATTTTGTCCAAAGCCTGACGAATAATGCTTAAACTTTCCCAAACTTCAGCATTACGAACACAGAAACGATCGTAAGTATCTCCCGATTTTCCAACAGGAACAATAAAATCGAAATCTTCGTAAGATGAGTAAGGTTGTGCAACACGAACGTCATAATCAACTCCAGCAGCACGTAAGTTTGGACCTGTAAATCCGTAAGCCATTGCTTGTTCAGCAGATATAGCACCAACGTTTACAGTTCTGTCAAGGAAAATTCTGTTTCTTTCGAATAAGTTTTCGAATTCTTTCCAAGCAACTGGAAATTCTTCAAGAAAAGCCTCGATTTTTTTGAAAGCTTCTGGAGTCCAGTCTCTTTCAAAACCACCAATTCTTCCCATATTTGTAGTCAAACGAGCTCCACAAATTTCTTCGTAAATCTCGTATACTTTTTCTCTAAATTGAAAAACGTATAAGAAACCAGTATACGCACCAGTATCAACCCCAAGAATCGAGTTACAGATTAAGTGGTCTGTAATACGAGCCAGCTCCATAACGATAACTCTTAAATATTGTGCTCTTTTTGGAACTTCAATACCTAATAATTTTTCTAAAGTCATCCACCATCCCATATTGTTGATAGGAGATGAACAATAGTTCATACGGTCTGTAAGAGGTGTAATTTGATAAAAAGGACGATTCTCAGCGATTTTTTCGAAAGCTCTGTGAATGTAACCAATAGTTGGTTCAGCTTCAAGAATTCTTTCTCCATCCATTAAAAGGATATTTTGAAAAATACCGTGAGTAGCCGGGTGAGTAGGTCCTAAATTCAGTACAGAAAGTTCGCTTCCGTCTTCGTTTAGTTTCTCCTTAATTATTTTAGCATAACGATGCTCTGGTGGTAATAATAGTTCTGACATTTTATAATGTTGAATTATTTTTTAGCAATTTGTTGTTGTTCTTCCAAAGAATCTGTCGTCTTTATCAGTTCTTCCGCTGTCTTCCATTGGGAATTCTTTTCTCATTGGGAAAGACACCATTTCATCCATATTCAAAATACGTTTCAATTGCGGGTGGCCAATAAAATTAACTCCAAAGAAATCGTATGTTTCTCTTTCCATCCAGTTTGAACTCAAGAAAATATTTGAAATTGATTTGATCTCTGGTTTTTCACCGCTGATAAATACTTTAATTCTCAAACGTTTATTTTCGTACCAGTTATGTAAATGATATACAATAGCAAACTGACGTTCAGCTTCATTATCTGGATAATGAATTCCGCATAAATCGGTTAAGAAGTTAAAACGTAATTCTGAATCATTTTTAAGGAAAAGAATCAACGCAGTGATTTTATCAGCTGATGCTTCTAAAGAAAAAATATCTCTTTCTTGCTGAAAGTTAAAAACATCACTATTGAATGTTTCTACAAGTTTGTCTTGAATTTGGGTATTTTCTAAGGCCATCTTATGAGATATTATATGAAGCTAATAATTCTTGGTATTCTGGTGAGCTTCTGCGTCTCACAGATTCGCTTTTTACCAATTCCTGAAGTCTCATTACTCCATCAACAATTTGTTCTGGTCTTGGTGGGCATCCAGGCACATAAACGTCAACTGGAATTACTTTGTCAATTCCTTGAAGAACAGAATAAGTGTCAAAAACTCCTCCTGAAGAAGCGCAAGCTCCAACAGCAATTACCCAACGAGGTTCAGACATTTGCTCGTAAACTTGTCTTAAAATAGGAGCCATTTTTTTAGAAATTGTTCCCATTACTAATAACATATCGGCTTGTCTTGGCGAGAAACTCACACGCTCTGATCCAAATCGAGCTAAGTCATAGTGAGATGCCATTGTTGCCATGAATTCGATACCACAGCATGAAGTCGCGAAAGGAAGCGGCCATAATGAGTTAGCTCTTGCTAAACCAACTACATCATTAAGTTTTGTAGCGAAGAAACCTTCACCAGTAACTCCTTCTGGCGGCGCAACCATATTTACTTTTGAATCGCTCATTTTATTTTAGATTTCTGATTTTAGATTTTAGATTTTTTCAAATCGTAAAAAGTAAAATCAATTTTTTAAATCAGTACTTTAAATTTGAGTTCAAATTTTAAATCTCAGTATTAGATAAATCTAAAAGCTCAGATCTAAAATCTAAAATCATTATTCCCACTCTAATGCTTTCTTTTTGATGATATAGAAGAAACCAACCAAAAGCAAAGACATGAAAACTAACATTTTTAACATTCCTTCAATTCCTAAGTCTTTGAAGTTTACTGCCCAAGGGTAAAGGAAAATAACCTCTACGTCGAATAATACGAACAAAATGGCAACTAAGAAGTATTTTACAGAGAATGGAATACGGGCGTTACCAACAGATTCGATACCACATTCGAAGTTTTTATCTTTAACTTCAGAGGTTCTTCTTGGTCCTAATTTTCCAGAAATAATGATTGTTCCTACCACAAAACCAACAGCTAGAATAAACTGCATTAAAATAGGAATGTAACTGTATTGATCAGATTGCATAAACTTCGATTTTTTACTTAAAAAATGAGCCACAAAGATAACTTGGAAGTCTGTAAAACACAAGCTAAAAAAGGATTTAAGTAGGGTAGTAAACCGCGTTTATGTCTAATTTTTATTCATTATAAATAACATTGCGTTATTTTAATATTTTTTTAAGAAATAGATAAAAAAAAACGTTTCGAAATTAATCGAAACGTTTTCTGAGACCATTCAGAGGCAAAAAAAATAAATTGCTATATTTTTCTTAGATTACTGCTACTTTAGCAGCAACTTTCCCTTTTCTTCCTTCTTCTTCTTCATAGCTTACACGGTCACCTTCGCGTAATTCTTCCGCGTTAATTCCTGAAGCGTGAACGAAGATGTCTTTTCCTGTTTCTTCGTCTGTAATGAATCCATAACCTTTAGACTCATTGAAAAATTTTACTGTACCTGTACGCATTGTAATTGTAATAATAATTTATAATGAAACAAATGTAATATATAATATCATACAAAAGACATCTACGTGTTAATTTTTTGTAAAAATTATTGATTTACAGTGTTTTTACGTGGTTTATTGCATCAATTTGTTTATAAAATACTATAATTTGCGAATCATTAATTGTAAGAATCTAAAAAATACTAATTTGTAAGAATTTGATAATCCAAAAAAAATAACTAAGATTTTTCTTAATATTTAGTAAAATAAAAAAAGCCGTCGAAATTTCAACGGCTTTTTAGGGTTTTTATGAATAAATTACTTCAAATTAAGCAATATCAACTTTAATTCGAAGTTCTTTTAATTGTGCATCATCAATTGCAGCAGGAGCATCGATCATTACATCACGTCCTGAATTGTTTTTAGGGAACGCGATGAAATCTCTAATTGTTTCTTGACCTCCAAGAATTGCCACAAGTCTATCTAAACCAAAAGCAAGTCCTCCGTGAGGCGGTGCTCCAAATTGGAAAGCATCCATTAAGAATCCGAATTGAGCTTTTGCTTCTTCTTCAGTAAATCCTAAATATTTAAACATTAATTGTTGTGTCGCTTTATCGTGAATACGGATAGATCCACCTCCAATTTCGTTTCCGTTTAAAACCATATCGTAAGCATTTGCACGAACTTTTCCTGGTTCTGTTTCAAGTAAAGCCATATCTTCTGGTTTTGGAGAAGTAAATGGGTGGTGCATTGCATGGTAACGACCGCTTTCTTCGTCAAGTTCTAATAATGGGAAATCTACAACCCAAAGAGGTGCAAATTCCTCAGGATTACGTAATCCTAAACGAGTAGCCAATTCCATACGTAAAGCAGATAGTTGAGCGCGAGTTTTGTTTGCAGGTCCAGAAAGAACAAAAATCATATCTCCAGGATTTGCTTCTGTTGCTTTTGCCCAATTTGCTAAATCTTCATTATCGTAGAATTTATCTACAGATGATTTGTATGTTCCGTCTTCGTTGCATTTTACATAAACCATTCCAGATGCACCAACTTGAGGACGTTTAACCCAGTCAATTAATCCGTCGATTTCTTTACGAGTGTAATTTCCAGCTCCTGGAACAGCAATTCCGACAACTAATTCAGCTGCATTGAATACAGGGAATTCTTTATGTTGTGCAAATTCGTTTAATTCTCCAAACTTCATTCCGAAACGAATGTCCGGTTTGTCGTTTCCGTATGTTTTCATGGCATAATCGTAAGTAATTCTTGGGAATTTCTCTACTTCAATGCCTTTAATTTCTTTTAATAAATGTCTTGTCAATCCTTCGAAAACATTCAAAATATCTTCTTGTTCCACAAATGCCATTTCGCAGTCAATTTGAGTAAACTCTGGCTGACGGTCTGCACGTAAATCTTCGTCACGGAAACATTTCACAATTTGGAAATATTTATCCATTCCACCTACCATCAATAATTGTTTGAAAGTTTGCGGAGATTGCGGTAAAGCATAAAACTGACCTTCGTTCATACGGCTTGGTACAACGAAATCTCTTGCTCCTTCTGGAGTAGATTTGATTAAATAAGGTGTTTCAACTTCGCAGAAATCTAAATCAGATAAATATTTACGAACTTCCATTGCCACTTTGTGACGGAATAACAAGCTGTTTTTTACTGGATTTCTTCTAATATCCAAGTAACGATACTTCATTCTGATGTCTTCACCACCGTCAGTTTCATCTTCAATCGTAAATGGAGGAGTTAGAGCAGAGTTTAAAATCGTTAATTCAGAAACTAAAATTTCGATTTCACCCGTTGGAATATTTTTGTTTTTAGCTTCACGCTCAATTACAGTTCCTTTTACTTGAATTACAAATTCTCTTCCTAGAGTTTTAGCCAATTCAAAAACAGTTTTATCTGAACGACTTTCGTCGAAAATAAGTTGAGTAATTCCATAACGGTCGCGTAAATCGACCCAATTCATAAATCCTTTATCGCGTGATTTTTGAACCCAGCCCGCAAGTGTAACTTCGGTATTAATATTTGAAGCGTTTAATTCGCCACAATTATGACTTCTATACATAATCAAAATTTTAGATTGCAAAAGTAAATACAAAATTCAAGATAATATAGTAAAGTGATAAGTTGATGCAGAATAATTTTAAATATTTTGTTAATTCTAAAATTCGGAAGCTTTTATTTCTTTAGTTTTGATTCTCTAAAAAACTAATAACAATACCTATGAAAAAACTTTTTGTTGCAGGTTTAGTAATTTTTAATGCTTTAAACGGGATTGCTCAAAGTAAAAGTCCAGTGAAATTCACAGCTAAAATTACGAATAGAAATAGTGATACCTTAGTAATTAGGGGAAGGGACAATTTCAAGCAAATAATTCCAATTGATAAAAAAGAAGTTTTCGCAGCAACTTTTGATGCTCCTCAGGGATTTTATGTGTTTTCTGACGGTACAGAATCTTCTAATTTATATTTAAAGCCAAATTCTGAAGTCAATTTGACAATGAATGCAAAAGAATTTGATGAGACGATTGTATATAAAGGTAAAGGTGTGGACGAAAGCAATTTTTTAGCGCAGCAGGCTCTAAAAGATGAAAACTTTCAGAAAGATGCTTTTGCTAAAGAAGCCAATGAATTTATTGCTTTGCTTGATGGTAAATTAAAATCGGATACAGAGAGTGTAGAGAAAGGTAATTTTGCTCCAGAATTTAAAACTGCTTTAAAGAGTAGTTTCGAGAGTTTTCATCAATATGCTGCTGCAGAATACGAAAGAGTTTCAAAAGCAAATAAAATGGTTGGAAAAGCTTCTCCAAGTTTTGATTATGAAAATTTTAAAGGAGGGAAAACAAAACTGGCTGATTTAAAAGGTAAATATATCTATATTGATCTTTGGGCAACATGGTGCGCGCCTTGTCGAGCTGAAATTCCTTATTTACAAAAGCTTGAAGAACAATATCACGGAAAAAACATTGAATTTGTAAGTATTTCTATTGATAAAGCAAAAGACAATCCGAAATGGAAAAAGTTTGTAACCGATAAACAACTTGGAGGTACGCAACTTTTTGCTGATAAGGATTGGGAATCTGAGTTTGTGGTTAATTACGGTGTAACAGGAATTCCGAGATTTATTTTGATAGATCCAAAAGGTAACATTGTAAGCTCTGATGCTTCAAGACCATCAGATCCGAAGTTGCAGGAGCAGTTAAATGGCTTATTGAATTAATTTATTTACGAAATTTACAACGTTATCGTAGATCACATATTTTTCTAAAATACCAGTAAAACCAGTGCATCAGCGCTGGTTTTTTTGTTTTAATGATTTTTCCAATGTTAAGTTTTTATTCAATGTTACCAAATTGTTAAGCAAAAGTTTTTTTAATGTAAACATTTAACTATCTTTGGTAAAGATTTCTTAACATTAATACCTAAAGATATGAAAAAGAGTGTAATTTTAGCTGCAATATTGTTCTCTGGAATTGTAGTTGCACAAGAAGGAAAGCCTGAATTAGAAGCTGCTGGAAACAAGGTAAAAGCAACCTATTACTATGAAAATGGTAAAGTGCAGCAAGAAGGCTTTTTTAAAGACGGCAAATTAGACGGTGTTTGGGTATCTTATGACGTAAATGGAAACAAAAAAACCGTTGGAGAATACGCAGACGGAGTTAAAACTGGAAAATGGATCTACTTTAATGAAGACAGCTTGAAAGAAGTTGCTTATGTTGATAATAAAGTAAGTTCAGTTAAAAATTTACAGAAAAATGCTTTAGCAAACAGAAATTAATCATATAATTTCAGAACCCTAATTATAAAAAAGCCGCTTATTTAAGCGGTTTTTTTATGGCTTTACTTTTTTAGATTTTCTATTTCTTCCAAACCAAATTATAAATCCGCTTACGGGCAGGGCAGCAGCAATTAAGCTCACAGTAAAAGCTATAATTTTTCCCGGAAGATCTAAAACTTGTCCAGTATGTATGCCGTAATTCATTTCGACAACTTGCAATCCTAATGTTTTTTTATCGAATGTCTGACTTTGAATTAATTTTCCGCTTGACGGATGAAAATAATAATTGCTCTGCTGATCATAACGCAAAGTATGCGGATAAGCGCCTGTACTCACAATATCGCCTTTTTGTTGCGGAATCATTATAAAAAACATTTCTGCTTTTGGCTGTAATTTTAAAGTCTGAGCAAATGCTTTGTCAATTGCAGTAACAGAATTTGCTTTGAAAGTGGTTGTGTCAATTACAGGCGTTTTGGTTTCAGCGGCTTTGTCTCCTCCCAAATTGAAAGATTTATAAATTCCTTCGCCAACCCATTCGTAAGTAAAAGTAAGCCCTGTTATGGCTAGAATTAAGACAATTAATGAAATGTAAAATCCAGAAGTATTGTGCCAGTCATAATTTACGCGACGCCATTTTGCGGACCATTTTACTGTAAAACTTCTTTTAATATCGCTTTTTCGTTTTGGCCACCATTGAATTATTCCTGAAATAAGTAATAAAATAAAAATGATGGTTGAGCCGCCAATAATATGTTTTCCTATATAATCGGGAAGGAGCAAGTATAAATGAATATATTCTACAATAATGAAGAAATCAGTTTCAGGGTTTTCTGATTTCAGATATTTGCCTGTATATGGATTAAAATATAAATAAAGATTCCCTGTATCTGAATACGTATAAACAATTGCCGATCTGTTTTTTCCGTAATAAGCCACCATGCTCGCTTTGTTTGTGGGAGCAACTTCTTTTGCTTTTTCCTGTAATTCAGATGGTGTGAGAAAAGGTTTGTTTTGAGGTTCAACCAAACGCCATTCTTTTCTTGTGATGTCTTTTATTTCGTCATGAAAACAAAAAATACAGCCCGTAATACAGACTATAAAAACAATAAGCCCAGAAATTAATCCGAGCCACTTGTGTAGAAAACGTATTTTGTTTTTGAATCCCATTTTTTGATTAAAAGCGTAAAAGTATGCTCAAAATTTGTAAGGGACAAGTTATTACAAATTATTTGCGACATCAAAAGGATAAGTGTTGCTAAAGAATTAATCTCGCAAAGACGCTAAGTCGCAAAGTTTTTTAATATTTCTTTGCGACTTAGCGTCTTTGCGAGATTCTAAAAATGTGGCTTTTGAGAAAGCTTTCTCGATATTATTTTAAGCGATTGCTTTTTTAGGTTTTAAATGATAAGCTGTGTACAATGAAATTGCAGCTAAGAAAATCCAGAAAACATCAATGAAAAAAATCTGAAATTTGTTTTCCATAAAAGAAGTCCAAAACCAATTTCCAGAAACGATTCCGTTTGTAATAGGAATTAAAAAGCCTAAAATACTTCCAGAAATCAAGCAGAATTTATTGGTAAAAGCATCATTCTTTTTAATGATAAAGAAAATGGCAAGCAATAGCCATCCTCCAAAATAAAGCGCATACAAATTAGACTGACTTAATGGATAGAAAATTTTACTTCCGATAAAAGCCAATGCCGTAATAGGATACATGCTTAAACAAATCGCCAAATAAATACGCACAACAGCATTATTGAATCGTCTTTTCTTTTCTGGCATGTTGTTTTTTTGTCGGGCAACAAGCCAAATCATCACTCCAGAAATAATGACAAAACAAGTTATGATTCCTAAAATGAAGCTTACAATTTTTAAAGCATATCCACCGTAATCACCAAAATGAATTCGGTACAGAACATTTTTTACAACATCTAAATAAGTAGTTTGCGCGATAGGATCTTTTTTGGCAATTTCCTTTCCATCGGCAACTCGGTAAACTACTTTTCCGATTCCTGTAAATTTTTTATGGCTTAAAAGTTCACCTTCAACCAAAACATGCATATTTGCATCTCCATAATTTTGAATAAAAACACGTGTGATTTCAAAATCAGACCAATTGTTTTTGGTTTTGGCAACTAATTCATTAATGTTAAATGGATTGGCTAACTTTTTATTTTCAAATTTATAATCAGGATCTTTGTATTCTAATTCTTTATATAATTTATCTTGATCACCTTTGTATAATGCCATTACGGCTGGCGCTACAATTAAAAGCTTAATCATAAAGAAAGCACCTGTAACTGCATATACAAACTGAAATGGAAGTCCAATCATTCCTAAAGCAGTATGCGCGTCTGTCCAAAGCGTTTTCAATTTTTCTTTTGGACGGAACATATAAAAGTTAGAAACAATTTTATTCCAATGCAATAAAACTCCTGTTATGATTGCGAATAAAAAAAACAGGGCTGTAAAACCAGCTAAATAATATCCAGCAGGATAAGGAATTTGAGCAAGAAAGTGCAAACGGTATAAAAGTTCTCCTAATGAATAGGATTCTTCGTAAGTGTAAGTTTTGTAGTTTTTATTGTCTAAATAAAAAAAGTCTCCTGCCTGTTGTTTTTTTGGAGCCAAAGTGTCTTTGGTTCCTTCCATATAAACAGCAACTCGATTTTCTACTGAAGGTTTAGAAATAGTGATATTTCTTCCGTGCAAAACATATTTTTTGTCTAAATGCTGCAGGGCATCATTGTAATCCAGTTGAATTTCTCTTGTGATTGCTGTAGATTCACTTCTTTCCCAATTGATGATTTCATCTCTAAAAAAAGAAAAAGATCCAGCAAAGAAAATTACAAAAAGAACTACACTGATAACGATTCCGCTGACAGTATGTGTATGAAAATAGATATTGTAATGACGGTTATTCATAAATATTATTGTGCCGTATTATAGGTTTGACCCAAATAAATAAAAAGACAAAAAAGTAAAGAAAGCAGAATGTAAATTCCCCATATTTTCCAGCCGCTTTTGGCTAAAAATGCAATGATCATTAAGGCTACCCAAAGGATAAATCCGCTAAAAGCCATAGTTATAAGTACATCTGCACGACTAAACCAAGCCGCTAAAGCCAAATGAAAAGTAACAGAAACAAAGTATCCTCCTAAAATTGCAGCAGTAATTTTAGAAAAACGTGGCCAAAAAGAAGGATTTAGATATTTTGCATTTGCTGGCATAGGATAATTTATAATGGATTTTAGTTGTAATAAAATTCAGTTATGGCAATAAAAAGCAGTAAAGCTAAAAGTAGTTTACTGTTAATCTTTTTTAAAGGAGTAAGAATAATGATTAAGCTTCCAACTGTCATCAGTTGAATAAAAAACATCAAAGTGCCACAGCCTAATGATTGTGTAAAAAGCCACATTGCATAAGCAGATAATAAAAGCGTTAACCCAATAATTTTGGTTGGTTTTGGATTTTTCTGCATCCATTTTTCAAAACCCAAATCATAAGACAGTACTGCTTTTTTAGAAGTATAATACAGTGTGTAAAAAGCTAGGAAAACGATAAGACTGGCAATTGTAATCATAATCTTTAAAATTTAAAAAACACCTTTCCTGTAAAAGAAAGGTGTTTTTATTGTTTTTTATTAGAATCTGTAAGCGAAGTTCGCAGCAACAGTTCTCATATTTCTTGGATGAATTGTTGACCAACCATCATATGTGTCAATATTAGCAATATTGTCTAATTTTAATGTCAAAGTAAATTTTTCTGTTCCGTAGAAAATAGAAGAATTTAAAACAGTGTAAGAAGGTAATGTAAATTGACCAACTCCGTTTCTGTTCATGATTAAGTTTTTGTCAGCATAATTTCCTCCAAAACCTAAACCAAAACCTTGTAAATCTCCTTCTTGGAATTTATAGCTTGCCCATAAGTTTGCTAAATTTCTTGGTCCTGAACTCTCTGGTCTGCGACCAACAAAAGAAGGATCTCCAGCGTTTAAGACAGCGTCAACATAGCTGTAACCCGCTACGATATTTAAACCATCAATAGGACTTGCAACGAATTCTGCTTCAAAACCTTTGTTTCTTTGCGCTCCATCTTGAAAAGGTGTTTGAGATGTAGCAGTGTAAACTACATAAACTTGGTCTTTTACCTGAATATCGTAGTAGCTGAATGTAGCATAAAGTTTATCTTTAAACACGTTTAATTTTGTTCCGATTTCGAATTGGTTAGCGTGCTCTGGTTTGAAAGTTCTTGGACGAGTAGTTCCGTCTGCAGAAATTTCTGTAACAGGAGCAGAATTAGCAAAACCATCCATGTAGTTTGCAAAAAGAGATACTTTATCCAGAATTGGCTGGTAAACGATACCAAATTTAGGAGAGAATGCAGTTTGGTTAAAGTCGTCTGCGCTTGTTGATACATCGCCAGCAGTTACAAAACGGTCAACACGTAAACTTGCCATTGCTGATAATGCAGGTGTGAAATTGATTACATCAGAAAAATAAGCACTGTAAACTTCTTGTTTTGTTTTGTTCATGCTGATTCCAGCAGAAGCAATTAGAGCATCAGTTCCAGCTTTAGTTAAGTTTCCGTTATCACCATTCGTGATGTATTTTTTAGGATCTGTAATTCCATAAAGATATTGATTTACAGTCGCTACATCTAGATTACCAATGTAAACGTTTCCATTTCTAACATAGTTAGAGCTGTTGTCAACCATACCTCTGTTGAAGTAATCTAAACCAACAACAATACGGTTTCTTAAACTTCCAATTTTGAAGTCTCCAATAAAGTTTTGTTGAATATCTGTTGTTAGCGTTGTAGAATTTTGATAATTCATAGAACGTCCTAATACAATTCCTTCGCTTATTTCATCAGGAGCGTATTGTGTTCCTTCATATAAATAGCTGTAATATCCGTTAGAAGAAGAAGAACCTCTTGAAACTACAGTTTGTGAAGTCCATTGGTCATTGAATTTGTACATCATTTGACCTTGTAAGTTGTATGAAGGAGTTTCGATTGCCAATTCATTACTAGTGTAAGAACGTTTGTTATCGTAACCTAATTCAGCCATATTGTGAACTCTTAACGGAGCAGCTCTATCTAAAAATAACATAGTAGCGTTAGTCTGTTTGTTGTTCATGAATTCCGTATTAACGAAAAACGAAAGTTTGTCATTCACTTGGTAAGATAATGATGGAGCAAAAAAGAATGATTTTTTAAATCCAGCATCTTGGAAACTGTTTTCTGTATGATAAGCAGTATTTACACGAAAATTAATTTTGTGTTCTTCATCCACAGGAGTATTGACATCAGCCGTTACTCTGTTTAAACCGTTGCTTCCAGCTGTGTAAGTTACTTCTCCTCCAAAATGATCGTAAGGTTTTTTTGTAGTTAAGTTAATTAAACCTCCGTAAGAGATTAAACTACTTCCGAATAAAGTACCAGATGGCCCTTTAATTACTTCAATTTTATCAATGTTTGCAGGATCTAAACCTCCGTTTGTTAATCCAGGTAATCCATTAGTCATTGTTGGTTGTACTGCAAATCCTCTTAAAGAGAAATATCCAGCTCCGTCACCTCCACGTCCAGTAGAAGCCCAAAGCGGTGTTAATCCAGGTGCATTTTTAAGAGCATCGTCAAGATTTGTAACAACTTGTTCTTTTAATAACTCAGCAGTAATTGTAGTGTAAACTTGTGGGTTTTCAAGATTTTTAAGAGGTAATCTTGAAACTTGTTGTGTTTCTTTACGAGCTAACGGATTTTTTCTGTTTCCGTTTACAACAATTTCATTCAATTCTTGAGAGTTTTCACTAATTCTAAAATCCTCGATAACCGAATCGCCACTATTAAGGCTAATGCTTTTTTCTTTAGAAGAATAACCAATTCCAGAAACTTTTATCACATAGTTACCTGGTTTAACATTTTTAATCTCGTAGAAACCGTTGGCATCTGTGCTAGTTCCTATTTTAGTTCCTTTCAACACTACAGACACATTATCGGCAGCTTGATTATTTGTTAAGCTAATTTGACCTTTAATAGTTGCTTTTTCTTGAGCCAAAGCAGTTACGCTGGTCATTAAAGCAAAACAAAAACTCAAAAAAGAAATTGTAAATTTTAATTTCATTTTTATTTAGAATTAATTTTGATAGCGCAAATTTAATTGTTGGACAGCAACTAAACAAGTTATTCTTATTTATTCTAAATTAAATATTTTTTAAAGGGCAAAATTTACATTTTCATAAAAAATTAACATCTTAAGCTAAAATTAAGCTAATCTTAAGCAAAAAAACCTGCTCAAATTAATGAACAGGTTTTTATTATTGTCAAAAATTACTTTAAAAATTACAACTCTAAAGCACGTTTAGCGTCGCCATTCATCAATAATTCTACTGGATTTTCTAAAGCTTCTTTTACAGCCACTAAGAAACCAACAGACTCACGTCCGTCGATGATTCTATGATCGTAAGAAAGAGCAACATACATCATTGGGTGAATTTCAACTTTACCGTTTACAGCGATTGGACGCTCGATGATGTTGTGCATTCCTAAGATTCCTGATTGAGGAGGGTTGATGATTGGAGTAGATAACATACTTCCGAAAACACCACCATTTGTGATTGTGAAAGTTCCTCCAGTCATATCGTCAACTGTAATTTGACCATCACGAGCTCTTAAAGCTAATCTTTTGATTTCAGCTTCAATTCCACGGAAAGTTAAAAGTTCAGCATTACGAACAACAGGAACCATTAATCCTTTTGGTCCAGAAACTGCGATTGAGATATCAGCAAAATCGTAAGCGATTTTGTAATCACCATCCATCATAGAGTTTACATCTGGATATAATTCTAAAGCTCTTGTAACTGCTTTTGTAAAGAATGACATGAAACCTAAACCTAAACCACCATGTTTAGCTTTGAAAGCATCTTTGTATTCGTTACGAATTTGGTTGATTGGCGTCATGTTTACTTCGTTGAAAGTAGTCAACATAGCTGTTTCATTTTTAGCTGAAACTAGTCTTTCTGCCACTTTACGACGTAACATAGATAATTTTGTACGCTCAGTTCCACGGCTTCCTCCTGTTGGAGTTCCCATAGAAGGTACTGCGTTTACAGCGTCATCTTTAGTGATTCTTCCACCTTTACCAGTTCCTGAAACAGTTGCTGGAGCAATATTTTTCTCGTCTAATATTTTTCTTGCTGCAGGAGATGGAGTTCCAGCTGCATAACTTGTAGCTGCAGGAGCCTGAACTGGAGCTGCTTTTGGAGCCTCAGCTTTTACTTCTGCCTTAGGAGCCTCAGCTTTTGGAGCTTCAGCTGCTGGAGCCGCGCCACCTGCTGGTTTTGCAGCATCAGTATCAATTAAACAAACCACAGCACCTACTGCTACTGTATCACCTTCTTCAGCTTTTAGTGTAATTACACCGCTCATTTCAGCAGGTAATTCAAGAGTAGCTTTGTCTGAATCAACTTCAGCAATAGCCTGATCTTTCTCTACATAATCTCCGTCTTTTACTAACCAAGTTGCGATTTCAACTTCTTTTATTGATTCCCCTGGTGATGGGACTTTCATTTCTAAAATCATCTTTGTTTTTGTTTAAGGTTGTAATGTTTAACGTTTCATGTCAGTGTAAACTTGAAACGTTAAACTTGAAACATTTTTTTATCTGAATAAATTTTTATCGAATACCATTCTAATTGCATCTGCATGACGACGTTTTGCACGTGTGTAACTTCCTGATGCTGGAGCAGAGTATGCTTTTAATGAAGCTAATCTCCATTTTACAAGATCAAAGTTCATTAACATATAGCTGTAAGCTCCCATGTTTTTAGGTTCTTCTTGCGCCCAAACATAATCATCTGCATTTGGATATTGTGCAATGATTTCTTTAATCTGCTCAATTGGGAAAGGGAATAATTGCTCGATACGAACAACTGCAACGTCATTTCTTCCGTTGTTTTCTCTTTCTGCAACGATGTCATAATAGAATTTACCAGTAACAAAAACCAAAGTTTTTACTTTTTTCTTGTCTACTGTATTGTCATCAATTGTTTCTTGGAAACTTCCGTTTGCTAATTCTTCAGCAGTTGATACGCATCTTGGATCACGTAATAAACTTTTAGGAGAGAAAACAACTAAAGGTTTACGGAAATTCGTTTTCATTTGTCTTCTTAACAAGTGGAAGAAGTTTGCTGGCGTTGTACAATCAGCAACATACATATTATGTCTTGCACAAAGTTGTAAATAACGCTCCATTCTTGCAGAAGAGTGCTCAGCACCTTGTCCTTCATATCCGTGAGGCAATAATAAAACGATACCATTTTGGTTGTTCCATTTATCTTCTCCACAAGAAATATATTGGTCAATCATAATTTGAGCTCCGTTAGAGAAATCTCCAAATTGTGCTTCCCAGATTGTTAAGGCTTTTGGATTTGCTAATGCATATCCGTAATCAAAACCTAAAACTCCATACTCAGATAAAAGTGAGTTGAACACGCCAAAGTTTCCTTTTTTGTTTTCAATACCATTTAAAAGAATTACTTCTTCTTCAGAATCTTCAACTTTAACTACAGCGTGACGGTGAGAGAATGTACCACGCTCAACATCTTGACCTGAAATACGGATATCGAATCCTTCAGTTAAAAGCGAACCGTAAGCCAATGCTTCTGCAGTTCCCCAATCAATAGTATTATTGTCATAACCAGCTTTTCTGTCTGTAACAATTTTACTGATTTTGTTGATGAATTTTTTGTCTGATGGTAAAGTTGAAATTGTATTGATAATAGAATCTAATCCTTCTTTAGCAAAAGTAGTATCTACTTTTTGAAGCATTTGAGTATCTGTTACCTGAACAAATCCGTCCCATTCGTTTTTCATGAATGGAGTAATGATAGTCAAATCTTTTTTACGAGAAGCTTCTAAGTTTTCTTCTAAAGCAGATTTGTATTGTTTTTCTAAAGCATTAACATAAGACGCATCGATTACACCGTCAGAAAGTAATTTATCTGCGTAGATGTCTCTTGGGTTTTTATGTTTAGCAATTATTTTGTATAAAACTGGTTGCGTGAAACGAGGTTCGTCACCTTCGTTGTGTCCATATTTTCTATATCCTAATAAGTCAATAAATACGTCACGTCCAAATTGCATTCTGTAGTCTAAAGCAAAAGATACAGCGTGTACAACAGCCTCTGCATCATCAGCATTTACGTGTAATACTGGAGATAAAGTTACTTTAGCAACGTCTGTACAATAAGTAGAAGAACGAGCGTCTAAGTAGTTTGTTGTAAATCCAACTTGGTTGTTGATTACAATGTGGATTGTTCCTCCAGTTTTGTAACCATCAAGTTGCGCCATTTGGATGATTTCGTATAAAATACCTTGACCTGCGATTGCAGCATCTCCGTGTACTGCGATTGGCAATACTTTAGAGAAATCATCAGCATAATATTTATCTTGTTTTGCTCTTGTGATACCTTCAATTACAGCTCCAACAGTTTCTAAGTGAGAAGGGTTTGGTGCTAAATTGATGTTGATGCTTTTCCCAGATCTTGTTTTTCTGTCAGCAGTAAGACCTAAGTGGTATTTTACGTCACCGTCAAAATATTCTTGATCGTAATCTTTTCCGTCAAACTCACCAAAGATATCTTGAGTAGATTTTCCGAAGATGTTTGCTAAAACGTTCAAACGACCACGGTGAGCCATTCCCATTACGAATTGTTCAACACCTTTTTCAGCAGCTTGCTCGATCAAAGCGTCAAGAGCAGGAATGATAGATTCTCCACCTTCTAATGAGAAACGTTTTTGTCCAACATATTTAGTATGAAGGAAGTTCTCAAAAGAAACAGCTTCGTTTAATTTATTTAAGATGGTTTTCTTTTCTTCAGTAGAGAAAGTAGGCTGGTTAACATTTACCGCCAATTTATCCTGAATCCATTTTACAACATGAGGATTTCTGATGTACATATATTCAATACCGATATGCTGGCAGTAAATAGCTTTAAGGCGATTTACGATATCTTGTAAAGAAGAAGGTACCATTCCAATTGTTTGAGCAGCATCAAAAACAGTTGAAAGATCAGCTGTAGATAATCCGAAGTTTTCAATATCCAAAGTTGGAGATGAAGTTCTACGGTCACGAACAGGATTTGTTTTCGTGAATAAATGCCCGCGCGTACGGTATCCGTCAATTAATTTTAAAACGTTGAATTCTTTCTTTAGTTTTTCTGAAACTTGACTGTAATCTGTGTTGTCGCTAGTCACGTACTCAACGATTGTTTGCACCGGATTTTCGTCGTTATAAGTAGTTTGTCCAAAGTCAAAACCTTGAAAGAAACTTCTCCAGCTAGGCTCAACGCTGTCTGGGTTTACTAAATATTGATCGTATAATTGTGCAAAAAACTCGGTATGCGCTGCGTTTAAAAATGAAAACCTATCCATAATATGAGTGAATATACTTTTTGTTATATAGAAAGGCAAAAGTACAACAATCACATTTATTTAAATCTTTTTTTTACGTACTTTTACGTAAAAATTTGTTAAAATAAACGTTAACTATGAATAAAATTCACTTTTCAATCGATTGCAGATATTTTTTTGTGATTTTGGCTGTCTTGTTTTCAAGTTATAGTATTGCACAACAAAAATATGTCATTGACAACAAGAACCAGTTTTGGGATAAAGTTCAATTTGGAGGAGGCTTAGGTCTCGGATTCGGTTCAGGATATACCAATATTTCGGTAATGCCAAGTGCCATTTACAATATCAACGAAATTGTTGCCGTTGGTGTCGGATTGCAGTTTGGTTATTTATACCAAAAAAATTATTACGAATCGTTTGTTTATGGCGGAAGTTTCATCACGCTTGTAAACCCGATTCCAGAAATCCAATTATCTGCAGAATTGGAACAAGTTAGGGTTGATACTGATTATGAAGAAAATTATTACCATCCTGGTTTTTCAGATGCGTATTGGAATACAGCTTTATATTTAGGGGCAGGTTACAGAACTAAGAATGTAACAATTGGAGCGCGTTACGATGTTCTATATGATCCTAATAAAAGTCTTTATGGCTCTGGATTTATGCCTTTTGTGAGAGTGTATTTCTAGGAGGTTCAAAGGTTTAAAGTTTTAAATACAGAAATTTGAAGAAATTTATTTTTGTAATTACGGTAATTTTACTTTTAGGTTTTAATTCCAAGAAACCGAATATCAATGGAGAAAAGGTGGTAAAAAAAGAATTACGACCTTTTTTCGATTCTGATGAAATCAATCATTATTATATTGATTTCAAAAGCGATTTCGAACATTTATCCAAGGATAATGATTTACAGGTAGAAAAGAAAAAAGAATTCTCAAGCTTTTTTTATTGGTATTATCCAAATACTGTTGAAAAAGATTTTGAAAATCTGTTGTTGAAATATGATTATAAAAAATCGAAATTATCAAGTAAACAACAAAGTCAAATTCAAGACGTATTCAGTGAAAAAGATTCTATTCAAACTAATGAATTTGCTTGTATCCCTGAATATCGTGATATTTTTATTTTTAAAAAGAAAAAAAAGACAATCGGAATAGCAAAGATTTGCTTTAAATGTTATCGTTTCCAAATTATTGGAAGTGAAATTGATACGCAATATTTTGGACTTTGGAGTGAATTGGATAAGCTACGCAATATCGTTCGTCCTAATGAGAAAAAAACTTAGTCCCGAAGCTTCGGGATATTATTTCAGAACCTTAGAATCTTTTATTTGTAATAATTTCTAAACCAAACCTTTTGCCATTCTCTTTTTAAAATCAAGAAAGCAACTTGTTCAGCCAAAATAACTAAATCTGAACCGTCGAGTTGTTTGATTTCGTTTTCGGGAACGTCAATTATATAAAGGAGATTTAAGTATTCAGCAAATTTGTACTGAATCATTCGGTAGATTTTTTCGTGAAGCTGGATTTTTAATTCGTCAGGCGAAATGCTTAACGGAAAATCAATTCCTTCATTGGCCAAATTAAAATCCTTATTAATCTGCTCAATAAGATTCAAATATAAAGTCTCTGCTTGCGCTTGCGCTAACAAAGATTCTGTATTTACTGGTGCTACAAACATGATATTTTTGATTTTAGATTGATGATTGTAGATTTTTTACTGAATAATGACACTGAATACTGAAAACTAGACTTTACGTCCCATTAAATTTTCGCCAAAAGTTCTTAAAATATTTTTCTTTTCGGCATTAATATCCATTTTTTCTAAAGTTTCAAAAGCTTTAAAAGTGTACATTTCGATCGCTTCTTGCGTTGCTTTAGATGCTCCAGATTCATTAAAAATTGCTTTGGCAGTTTCTATTTTTTCTGAATTATCTTCTAATTGAAGCGTAAATAATTGTTCTAATTCTGAAGCTTTTTCATCAGAAGAAAACTCTAAGGCTTTTAAATATAAATACGTTTTTTTATTTTCGATAATATCTCCACCAACTTGTTTCCCAAAAGTTTCAGGATCTCCAAAAGCATCCAAATAATCATCTTGAAGTTGGAAAGCTAATCCTAAATTCAATCCGAAATCATAAATTAAATCAGCTTCTTTTTCAGAAGTTTTAGATACAATTGCTCCCATTTTCATAGCAGCAGCAACCAAAACAGCTGTTTTATATTCTATCATTTTAAGATATTGCGGAATCGTAACATCATTACGAGTCTCAAAATCTACATCCCATTGTTGTCCCTCACAAACTTCCAGCGCAGTTTTGCTGAATAATTTTGCAAGGTTTCTAAAAACGATCGGTTCGTATTGTTCAAAATATTGGTAGGCTAAAATCAGCATGGCGTCTCCAGAAAGGATTCCAGTATTTAAATCCCATTTTTCATGAACCGTAACCTGCCCTCTTCTTAAAGGAGCATCATCCATAATATCGTCATGAACCAGTGAAAAGTTGTGGAAAACTTCAACCGCCATTGCTGCCGGAAGCGCAATCGAATAATCAGTATCAAAAACCTCTGCAGCCATTAAAGTTAAAACTGGGCGGATGCGTTTTCCTCCAAGTCCTAAAATGTATTCTATAGGTTCGTAAAGATTTGTAGGCTCTTTATGTATGTTTTGGCTCTGAAGATAATTGATAAAAAAATCTTGGTACTGACTTATATCGTGCATAATGAATTCTGATTTCGAGCCTCAAAGATACAATTCAAATATGAATTTTAATTATTGAAATGATTAAAAGCGCATTAAAGAATTTAACGGGCTCTTAACCATTCTCATTTCTAAGATGTTAAATTTTTTTCTAAAAAACTCGGAAACTTTTTTGGTATTTAGAGTTTCCTGTCTATATTTGCAGCGTTGTAATGGAAACTAAGAACACTGTAAAAGTTTCCATGAAGAGTTTTGAAGATTTATAAACTCAATTAAATCAAGTATTTATGAAAACAAAATGGACTTTAGATTCTAGTCAGTCAGATGTTTTATTGAAAATGAGACGTTCAAGAACTGCTTATTTGGGAGGAGATGCAAATAAATTTGATGGGTATGTGAACATTGAAGACAATGAGATTGAAGACGCTTCGGTTGAATTCTCATTAGATATCAATAACAAAGATGAAAGTTTCCAATCGATAGACGCTTATTTACAGCTTCAGGATTTTTTTGAAGAAGATGAGCATCCGATTATCAGTTTCAAATCGACATCATTTCAAAAAGTAAATCAGAATATCAATTTTTTCAAAGGAGATTTAACGATAAAAGATATTACTCGAGTAGTTGAATTGGATGCTGAATTTTTAGGAGAAAATATTTATAACGGAGAAAAGAAAGTAGCTTTTGAAATTAAAGGAAACATCAAGCGTGAAGACTTTGGTTTAGAATACAGCTCTTTTAATCATTCTGCGGGTACTGCTTTAGGAAAAGAGATTAAATTAATTGCAAATTTAGAATTTGGCATATAATTCTTACTAAATCTATAAATTAATGTAAAATTATTACAAAAATATCGGAAACTATTTTTTTGATTTTAGTTTCCAAAGTATATTTGTAAGGCAATTCGAGAATTTAAAATGAAAGAGAAGATTATAGCAAAAGCAAGCGAGTTATTTTTAAAGCTTGGTTTTAAGAGTGTTACAATGGATGATATTGCAGGTGAAATGTGTATTTCGAAAAAAACGATTTACAAATATTTCTGTAATAAAGAAGTTCTAATTGAAGAGAGCACTTCGATGGTTCATAGCCAAGTACACGAAATCATGGATACTATTATTGCTAAAAATTATAATGCTATTCATGAGAATTTTGAGATTAGAGAAATGTTTCGTGATATGTTTAAAAACAACATTGACACTTCGCCAATCTATCAGTTAAAAAAACATTACCCAGAGATTTATCAAAACATTTTGTCTTTCGAAATTGATCAGTGTACGCAATTATTTAGAGAAAATATCGAAAAAGGAATTCGTGAAGGTCTTTATAGAAGTGATTTGAATGTAGAGATTTACGTTAAATTTTATTACACTCTAGTTTTCCATATAAACGAAAATACGGTTGCTGAAAGTGAAGCACAAAGAATAGAGTTGGAAGCCTTGGAGTATCATACTCGCGCAATGGCAACCGAAAAAGGAGTAGAGGAATTAGAAAAGCAATTAAAAAAAATTAATAATTAATTATCCAAATTGTCGTCATTTATTCTTGGAGAGTTGTAAAGATAAAATGACGATGCCATCTCAAATTTTTAAAATAAATAGTAACTACTTATGAAAAGAATCTTTCTTATAGTTTTGTGTACAATAGGCCTATCAGCCGCCGCACAAACCACTACTTTAACTCTGAAAGACGCAGTCACTTATGCGCTTCAAAATAAAGCGGACGCGAAAAAAGCGAAACTTCAGGTTGAAAATAGTGAGTATCAAATTCAAGAAGTGCGTTCGAGAGCTTTACCTCAAATTAGTGCAAACGGAAGTCTTACTTATAACCCAGTAATCCAGACAACAGTTATTGATGGAGCAGCTTTTGGTGCGCCAGGAACTACAATTCAAGCAGCTTTTGGTCAAAAATGGACATCTACTGCAGGGCTTTCTTTGACTCAAGCTTTGTTTGACCAATCTGTTTTTACAGGTTTAAGAGCGGCAAAAACAACACGTGAATTTTATCAAATTAATGATCAATTAACTGAAGAACAAGTTATTGAAAGAGTTGCAAATAACTACTATTCAGTTTATGTACAACGCGAAAGATTGATTCTTTTAGACAGTAACTACGTAAATACTGAAAAAGTTCGTGATATTGTTAAAGGTCAGTTTGATAATGGTTTAGCTAAAAAAATTGATTTAGACCGTATCATTGTAAAAATGTCTAACATTGATACTGAGCGTCAGCAGGTTAAAAATCAAATCGAATTACAGGAAAATGCATTAAAGTTTTATATGGGTATGCCAATCGAAACTCAAATCGATATGCCTAAAGAAGAATTTGAAGTAGTTCCTGCAGCTTTAACTCAAGAACCAAATATTGAAAACAGAACAGAATATTTGCTTTTGAAGAAACAAGAAGAACTTTTAGTTTTTAATAAAAAAGCGGTTCAAGCTGGATATTACCCTACACTTTCATTATCTGCAGGTTACAATTATATCGGACAGGGACCAGAAATGCCTTGGTTTGCAAAACCAGAAAAAGGAGTGTATTGGTCTGATTTCTCTGCTGTTGCTTTAAACTTACACGTGCCAATCTTTACAGGTTTCGGAACTCGTGCTAAAGTAAGACAAGCTGATGTTCAAATCAGAGAATTGCAAGAAGATATCAAAGACACTAAACTTTCTCTTGATTTAGATTATAGAAATGCAATGACGCAAATCAATAATAATCTTGTGACTATTGAAAACCAAAGAGAAAATATGCGTTTAGCGCTTGATATTTTATCAAACACCAAAAATAATTACCTTCAAGGTTTAGCTTCTTTAACCGATTTGCTAGACGCTCAAAATGCATCACTTGAAGCTCAAAATAACTTTACAAGAGCAGTTTTAAATTATAAAATTGCCGAAATATCTCTAATCAAATCGAAAGGCGAACTAAAATCTCTTACTAAATAACAAATTATTACAATGAAGAAAATAATTATAACAATCGTAATCATAGTCGTGGCTCTTGTCGGGATTAACTACATTTTAAATAAGAACAAAGCAGAAAACGAAGCGAAAACTGCAATTGTAGCAGAAAAAAATGCAGCGGTTTCTGTAAAAGTAGCTACAGTTAAAACTGAAGATGTTAACTTAGGTTTTACTGCAAACGGAAACTTCGCACCAATTCAGGAATTGACTTTCTCTGCTGAAAAATCTGGAAAAGTAATTAGTGTTTTAGTTAAAGAAGGTGACTACGTAAGAGTAGGACAAACTCTTTTAACAGTAAGAGGTGATGTTATCAACGTAAATGCACAACAAGCTCAAGCTGTTTATCAAAATGCAAAATCTGATTATGCTAGATACGAAAATGCATTTAAAACAGGCGGTGTAACAAAACAACAATTAGATCAGGCAAAATTGGCTTTAACAAATGCACAATCTAGTTTGACACAAGCAAATATCAACGTTGGAGATACAAAAGTAAAAGCTCCAATTAACGGATACATCAATAAAAAATATATCGAACCAGGTTCTATTTTAGCTGGAATGCCTGCAACTGCTTTATTTGATATTGTAAATGTTTCTAAATTAAAATTAACGGTTACTGTAAACGAAACTCAAGTGGCTAGTTTAAAATTAGGAAACACAGTAGATATTACTGCAAGTGTTTATCCTGATAAATCTTTTAGCGGAAAAATTACTTTCATCGCTGCAAAAGCAGATGCATCTTTAAATTTCCCTGTTGAAATCGAAATCACAAACAATGCTAACAACGACCTAAAAGCAGGTATGTACGGAACTGCAAACTTTGGTGCTAAAAACCAAAAACAAAACTTGAAAGTGGTTCCTAGAAATGCTTTTGTTGGAAGTGTAAGCAGCAACGAAATCTTTGTTGTAGAAAACAATGTTGCTAAATTAAGAAAAGTTGTAGCTGGAAGAATTTTAGGAGATCAAGTTGAAATCATTAATGGTTTAAATGACGGAGAAACTGTAATCGTTACAGGTCAAATCAATTTACAAGACGGAAATACAGTAGAAATTATTAAATAATTTAAAGCAATTAAGCTATAAGGTCGTAAGCTATGAGCTTATTGTCTAGAGCTTAAAGCCTAAAGCAATAAATATGAAATTAGCCGAAATATCCATAAAACGTCCGTCGTTGGTAATTGTATTGTTTACAATTCTGACTCTTGGTGGATTGTTCAGCTACAGCCAATTAGGCTACGAGCTGATCCCAAAATTCGAAACTAACGTTATTACGGTTTCAACTGTATATCCTGGAGCTTCTCCAAGTGAGGTTGAAAATACAGTGACAAAGAAAATTGAAGATGCGATTGCGTCTCTGGAAAATATCAAAAAAATCGATTCGAAATCTTATGAATCACTTTCTGTAGTATCGATTACATTGACTTCAAATGCAAATGTTGATATTTCGATGAACGATGCGCAACGTAAAATTAATGCCATTTTAAGTGATCTTCCAGACGATGCAGATCCGCCGTCATTGACTAAATTCTCTTTGAGTGATTTACCAATTATGACGCTTGGTGCGAATGGAAAAATGGACGAAGCAGCGTTTTACGATTTGATCGATAAAAAGATTGCTCCAGTTTTGTCTCGTGTACAAGGGGTTGCTCAGGTAAATATTATTGGTGGTCAAGAGCGTGAGATTCAAGTAAACCTTGATGCAGTAAAAATGCAAGGTTATGGACTTTCAGTTCCTCAAGTTCAGCAGACTATTTTGACTTCGAATTTGGATTTCCCGACAGGTAACATTCAAACTCGTAACCAAAAAATCTTAATCCGTTTAGCGGGTAAATATAAAAATGTTGAAGAGTTAAGAAACTTAGTAGTTTCTTCAAAAGATGGAATTCAAATTCGTTTAGGCGAAATTGCAGATGTTCAGGATACACAAAAAATCGCAGAGAAAATTGCGCGTGTAGATCAAAAAAGTGCGATTGTACTTCAAATTGTAAAACAATCAGATGCGAATGCCGTAGCGGTAAGTGAGCAGTTGATTAAGACAATTAAGACTTTAGAGAACGATTACAAATCGGCTCAATTGAAATTAGAAGTAGCAAAAGACAGTACAGTCTTTACTCTTGAAGCAGCAGATTCTGTTGTACATGATTTATTAATTGCGGTTATTCTGGTAGCTTTCGTAATGTTGTTCTTCTTGCACAGTATTAGAAACTCATTAATCGTAATGGTGTCTATTCCAGCATCTTTGATTGCTACATTTATTGGTATTTATTTATTAGGTTACACGCTTAACTTAATGTCTTTACTTGGTTTATCTCTTGTTGTTGGTATCCTTGTGGATGATGCGATTGTGGTATTGGAGAATATTTACAGGCATATGGAGATGGGTAAAAGCCGAATCCGTGCGGCTTACGATGGAACAGCAGAGATTGGTGGTACGGTAACTTCGATTACATTGGTAATTGTGGTGGTGTTCTTGCCAATTGCAATGAGTAGCGGATTGGTATCGAACATTATTACACAATTCTGTGTTACGGTAATTATCTCTACGATGTTCTCATTATTGGCTTCGTTTACTATTATTCCTTGGTTGTCTTCACGTTTTGGAAAACTAGAGCATATTGAAGGTAAAAATCTTTTCGGAAAAATTATCCTTGGATTTGAAAGCTACTTGACTCGTTTTACAGACTGGATTTCAAACTTGCTAAACTGGTGTTTAGATCATTATATCAAAACTATGGGTATTATCCTAGTTATGTTCTTTGGAACGATCTTCTGGTTAATGGGAGGTGGATATATTGGAGGAGAATTCTTCGCATCATCTGATAGTGGTGAGTTCTTAGTTCAAATTGAGATGCCAAAAGACGCTTCGTTAGAGCAAACTAACTTTATGACGCAAAAGGCAGAAGCTTTCTTAAAAGGAGAGAAATATGTTTTCAGCCAAATTACAACCGTTGGACAAACTTCTGAAGGTTTAGGAGCTGCTCAGGCAACTGCTTACAAAGCGGAGATTGACGTTAAGATGATCGAGCAAAAAGATCGTACAGACGATGCCAACGTTTATGCTGCAAAAGTAAAACGTAAACTAGAGAAAGTTTTAGTTGGTGCAAAAGTAAAAACAGTTCCAGTAGGTATCTTAGGTACGGCTGAGGATGCAACTTTAGGTTTGATCGTTACTGGTCCGAACGTAGAAAGTGCAATGAAATTTGCTAAAATGGCTGAAGCCGAATTACGTACAATTCCTGGAACAACTGAGATTAAATTAACTGTTGAGGACGGAAACCCAGAGATCAACGTTCAAGTTGACAGAGATAAAATGGCTGCTTTAGGATTAACACTTCAAACTGTTGGTTTAACAATGCAGACGGCTTACAGTGGTAATACTGACGGTAAATTTAGAGCTGGTGAATACGAATATGATATCAACATCAAATACAACGAATTTGATAGAAAAAATATCACAGACGTTAGTAACTTGATTTTTATAAACAATGCAGGTCAGCAAATTAAATTAAACCAATTTGCTACAATTACTGAAGGTTCTGGACCAAGTAAATTAGAGCGTAGAGATAAAACAGCTTCTGTAACTGTACAAGGTCAGAATGTTGGGGTTCCAGCAGGAACAATTGTTCAACAATGGCAAGCGAAATTAGATAAATTGCAAAAACCAACTGGAGTTAACTACATCTGGGGTGGTGACCAAGAGAACCAATCTGAAGGTTTTGGTACTTTAGGAATTGCATTATTAGCGGCTATTATCTTGGTTTACCTTGTAATGGTTGGATTATATGACAGTTTCGTTCACCCGTTTGTTGTATTGTTCGCGATTCCGCTTTCGTTTATTGGAGTTTTATTCGCATTAGCTTTAACAAACAATACCTTGAATATCTTTACCATCTTAGGGGTAATCATGTTGATTGGTCTGGTGTGTAAGAATGCGATCATGCTTGTCGATTATACGAATCAGCGTAGAGCAGCTGGAGAATCTATCAGACAAGCGTTAATCCAAGCAAACCACGCTCGTTTACGTCCGATCTTGATGACAACAATTGCGATGGTATTCGGTATGTTCCCAATTGCATTAGCATCTGGAGCAGGAGCTGAGTGGAAAAACGGATTAGCATGGGTAATCATCGGAGGTTTGATTTCATCATTATTCCTTACTTTGATTGTAGTGCCTGTTATCTACGATATTATGGAGAAAATTATCCGTAGATTCTCTAAAGGAGAAAAAATCGACTACGAAGCTGAAATGCATGCAGATTACGAGCATACAGAATTAAGCGAAGACGGTTTTAATCCGAAACATACACATTAATAGTTTTGATTTTCAATAGAAATTTCAAACCCCGAATTTGAAATTTCCCCATTAAAATCCCAAGTTCCAAATCCCGATGCTTCGGGATTTGGAACTTGGGATTTTTTAATTGGAATTTAAATAAATATCAGCTTTTTCGTTTATTTGTATCACCTTACAAAATTATTATGCTACAAAAAGATAAGTCTGCAGCAATTGGTTTTATTTTCATAACCATGTTAATAGACATTACAGGATGGGGAATTATTATTCCTGTAATTCCAAAATTAATTGAAGAACTAATTCATGGAGATATCAGCGAAGCTGCAAAAATTGGAGGCTGGTTGACTTTTGCGTATGCGATAACCCAATTCGTTTTTGCTCCTGTTATTGGAAATTTAAGCGATAAATTCGGAAGAAGGCCAATTATCTTAATTTCTCTTTTCGGATTTTCATTAGATTATCTTTTATTGGCATTTTCGCCAACTATTATTTGGCTTTTCATAGGAAGAATTATTGCCGGAGTGACGGGCGCAAGTATTACAACAGCTTCAGCATATATTGCCGATGTCAGCACTGCAGAAAACCGAGCTAAAAACTTCGGATTAGTTGGTGCGGCTTTCGGATTAGGATTCATCATCGGACCCGTTATTGGAGGACTTTTAGGTCAATACGGATCACGAGTTCCTTTTTACGCTGCAGCCATTTTATGTATGGTAAATTTCCTTTACGGATTTTTCATTTTACCAGAATCGCTTAAAAAAGAAAACCGCCGCCCTTTCGACTGGAAACGCGCTAACCCAATTGGAGCTATTTTAGGATTAAGAAAACATCCAACATTAATAGGTCTAATTGTAGCGATATTTCTTTTGTATGTGGGCTCGCATGCAGTGCAAAGCAATTGGAGCTTCTTCACAATCTACCAATTTAAATGGGACGAAAGAATGATCGGAATTTCACTAGGAATAATCGGTCTTTTGGTTGGAGTTGTACAAGGCGGATTAGTGCGATACATCAATCCTAAAATTGGAAATGAGAAAAGCATTTACACCGGTTTAGCTTTATATACAATCGGAATGTTGTTGTTTGCTTTTGCAACAGAAAGTTGGATGATGTTTGTCTTTTTAATTCCGTATTGCCTTGGCGGAATTGCTGGCCCAGCTTTGCAATCTGTTGTGGCAAGTAAAGTAGAACCAAGTGAACAAGGAGAAATTCAAGGAACTTTGACGAGTTTAATGAGCGCCTCTTCTATTATTGGTCCGCCAATGATGGCGAATACATTTTACTTTTTTACGCATGACGATGCACCATTTAAATTTGCAGGAGCACCTTTTATTTTGGGAGGAGTTTTAATGTTGCTAAGTACAATTGTTGCTTATTTTTCATTGAAAAAACATGCAACTCCAAAAATAGAAAATGAGAATCAAGAAATAGTATAAAAACAAAAAAGCCTTCATAAATTAAATATGAAGGCTTTTTTTATTGTGATGAGGTTTTATTCTTTAATAAACTTCATTGCTTTTTCTTTCCCGTCAGATTTTATATTTAAAATGTACATTCCTTTTGAAAGATTATTCAAATCAATTTCGACATGTGTTTTATTTACTTTTTGAAATAAAACAGATTGTCCAGAAATGGAGAAAATTTGAATGTCTTCAATAGTCGATTTGTTGTTTATCGTCAATACATGTTTTACAGGATTTGGATAAAACTGAAAGTCAGTCAAATCAAAATCTGGAGTAGAAAGTGAACCGTTTAATTTTGCAGTTACAGCAAGACGATCTTTACTTTCGATTCCGTTTATAGTTTGAGAAGCATAATAAGTTACGCCATCAACCAAAGCCGTAGACAATGGTAAAGTCGGTTCTACAGCAGTTTTATTGGTTTTTCCAGTTGATGAAGTTCCTGGCCTGCCATACCAGTTAATGTTTTGACCTTCGATAACAAGATCTCCTAAAGTCTGTCCAGATTTAAATTCTAAAGTTATTTCTGTTTTACCATCAATTACAGGAGCTGGAGGGTTAACAGTTATATATACCAATGTCAAGCAGCCTTTTTCATCTATGGCTATAACTTCATGATTTCCATAGCTAACGTTTGTAAATACATTGTTCGATTTTTGCTCAAGAAAATCTATCTGATACAAATAATTACCATTTCCTCCAGTAGCATTTACCGTTACAGTTTGATTTTCAATACTTACTGTTACATCTAATGGAGAAGGTTGACTTATATGGATTGTAGATGATTTTATACTACAGTTTGTTGCGTCTGTAACATCAACCATGTAATCTCCAGCACTAATGTATTGAAAAACATTAGAAGATTGTAGGTTTGTTAGTGCGGTTCCAGCAGCATTTCTAAGTAAGTATTTGTATGGAAAAACACCGCCAGTTACATTTACTTCAATTGATCCTTCATTTGAAAAAGGACAAATTGCATCTTTCTTGACAACATCTAGAACTAATGGCATATATTGATCTATAGAGCAAATCAAATTGGTTGTGCAATTATTGCTATCTTTTACGTTTACACTATAGATTCCTGGTTCTAAGTTACTGAAAACATAATTAGAAGTTTCGCTCGGGACAAAAGATGTTCCATCTATGGAGTATAGATATGGAGGTTTTCCTCCTTGTCCCTTAACCGTAATTGAACCCTTATCGCTACAAGTAGGGCCATTTATAACAGCAAGTGAAGATAAAGTAGATCTATATTGATTAACCGTAACTGTTGTTGAAGCAATACAACCCATTTGATCTTTTACAAAAACAGTATGATTTCCAGCTTCTAATTCGCTTGACGTATTTTTATTAGAATAATTAACACCATCAAAAGAGTATGTATATAGAGGTGATCCTCCTGTTCCATTAATAGTAACGACATCTTTATCGCCACAATTAATACCTTCTGTTACGATTGCATTTGCTTTTAAAGGTATATAAGCTGTAATCTCAACAAAAACAGGGCTATCAGTTTTACAATTATAAGAATCTTTTACTAGAATAGTATAATTACCAGGCTCCAGATAAAATGGCCTATTAAGATTGTACGTCTGTCCATAATCTAAAGAATAGCTAAAATTTTGGTTTGCGCCTGGCAGAACTGAAACTAACTGAACTTTTGTGCGTGGTTCATTACAGTCAGGATTTATTTTTAATGCGATAATCTGCTCAGTTGGATAGAAGATTAATTGAAAGAAATTCGTTGTTATAGTGCCTTTATTGTCTATTCTAGCATAAACTGCTTGCGATTGAGGTGAAACAAAGTAAGTTGGATCTGGAATTGGATTTGTATTAGTATTTGCGTCATTAAGGCTTAAATGGTAACTTACTGTAGTTTCGCTAGGATTTAAATTACCAATTAATTCCGCATTCCGAGTCGTTAAATTAAAAATAGGATATGTTTGACATCCTGTAAGAGGGCTAATCTGGGCAAAAAATAAAGTAGGCAATAAAAAAAGAAAACAAAGTAGAGTTTTTTTCATAAGGATACATTTGTTAAAGTAGCTCAACAAATATATCAAAAAAACTAAATTGTCTTATTTTAAATACAAATAATGGTTAAAATAATCAATAATTGCTTTTCCTTCCAATAAAACATCAGCGCCGATAATACCGTGAACAGGTTTTGCTTTGTAAGATTCCAAAGCTTCGTTTACATGCGAAAGATCAAAAATTACGAGACTAAAATCCTTGTTTTTCCAGCTTCCTAATTGCAGTTTATTTTGAGAAGAAATCTGAGTTGTCATTCCAGTTCCGCCAGCTCCAGAAGCTTTTGTTTTAGAATTTTTTGCAGCCAGCTCAAAGCGCTCAATAGACTCAAAACCCACACACGTATTTGATGCGCCAGTGTCTAAAATGAAATTGCCAGAAATACCATTTATCTTGGCTTTAATCTGCAAATGCTGTGTTTTAGTTATTTTGAATTTTATTTTTTTGTAATTCTCTTTTTTAAGAATTTCATGAAGATTTTCCATTTCTGTAATGATTGAAACTCAAAAATAAAGCAATTACAATCAAAAAACTAAACTAAGCGAAAGATTTTCTACGGAATATATTATAAGTGAAAAATAATAAAACTGCTGTTTTTTTATTGGTAAATTATTGAATATGATATAATTGTCATTATATTTTAAGATTCTTTTTTTAAATTAGCTTTAAAATGTTTTTTTATGGATCTAAATAAAATTCATCCTGATCAAAAATATATCGACGGACTGGCAGCAAATGATTCAGTCGTGATTGAAATGATATATAAAAAGTTTGCGCCCAAAGCGGTCCAGTTTATAACCAATAATTCTGGAGACAAGGATCAAGCGCAAAATGTGATTCAGGAAATTATGATTTTGCTTTTTAGTCAGGCGAAAGCCGGAAAACTTCAACTGACGTGCCCATTTGATGCCTATTTTTTCTTGTTATGCAAAAGACGCTGGCTGAAAGAACTTAAAAATTCTGCCAATGAAGAAGTGACAATTTATGAAAATGTAGTTTCTGTTAATGAATCGGCTCACGAATTGATTGCTCAAACAGAAGAATTTGAAGAAGAACAAAAGCGTTACGGGCAAGAAAATAGATCAGAAATAGCAGAAGAGAGAGTTGCCTTTGAAGAAAACCTGACTAAAATCTCAGATAAATACTTTAATAAAAAGAGAAATAAAGCCGTTTCACTCAAACCTTGGTATTTTGCCGCGGCGATATCTATAATTGTGATGTTCGGTTTGTTTTTCTTCGATTATAGACATTATCCTAATTTTGAAGATTATAACCATCCAGAAAGTGCCTATTTTACAGAAAGAGGCGTTTCTGAAGCAATTTTAAAGCAAGCAGAGAATAATTTCAACGGAAAAAGATATGAAACTGCAATTCCGATTTTTGAAATGATTTTAAAGGAAAATAATTCAGATGAAATTAAATATTTTTATGCGGTTTCGTTATTGCAAGTAAGCAAATACGTAAAAGCCGAAAATATCTTTAAAGAATTAGAAGCCGGAAATTCTGTTTACAAAGAAAAAGCAAAGTGGAATCTGGCTTTGTCTAAGCTAAAACAAGGAAAATATAAAGAATGTAAAGCCATCTTACAGACCATTTCGCAAGACTACGAAGACTATGATGACGTAGAACAACTTTCGGAAGAATTGGAGTAAAATTATAATTATTAAGAAAAATTTTATCTCTTTACGGAAAACCTCAATCGAATTTGGAATTTTAGTTCTAAATTCGATTTTCTTTTTTAAGAATTGACCCAAAGTAACTTAACCTAACTAACCAACCAAAAATGAGAAATTTTTTATTGATTTTTCTTCTTGTTTTTTGTCAAACTATCTTTGGTTTGAATAAAATTACAGAGACCGAAAAACTAGCAGCAACCTGTAAAGTTTGGGGTTTCTTGAAATATTATCATCCAAAAGCTGCAAGCGGAGAGTTGAATTGGGACAATCAGCTTTTAGAAAAATTACCTTTAATAGAAAAAGCGCAAACCAAAGAAGAGTTTTCATTAATCTTAGAAAATTGGATTGATGATCTTGGTCCAGTGAAAGAAATAGCACCAATTGTTGCACCAAAAGACGTTAAGTTTTTTGATAAGAATTTCGATTTAAGCTGGTTTAATAATAAGTTGTTTTCTAAAAAGCTTTCAAAAAAATTAAAATTTATTGAAGAAAACAGATTTCAGAGTGATGAAGAATTCGATTATAAGTTTGATGGTTTTAAAAAGCTGAAAAACTACTTTGATCTTGATTATAACAATAAGAATTCTAGGCTGTTAATGATTTTTGCTTACTGGAACTTACTTGAATATTATTTCCCATATAAGTATGCGATGGATCAAAAATGGGATTTGACTTTAGAGCAGACGTTGCCAGAAGTATTAAAAGCGGAGAGTGTGAATGATTTTTACGTCGCTTTTATGAAGATGTCTACTAAACTTAATGATACACATGTTGAGTTTGTGACCTATCAGGGAGGAAAATCGAGATATTTTTTTCCAGCTACAGGCAAAATAATTGATGATAAATTGGTAATTACCGAGATTCTAGGGGACAGTCTTGCAGAAGCAGATAATATTAAAATAGGAACTGTCATTACTAAAATCAATGGTAAAACTATTAAAGAGCTTGCAGAAGAAAAAAGAGATGCGATTTGTGCTTCAAATGAGGCGTCGTATTTGGATAAAGCGGTAATCAGAATTTTGCTTAGTGATTCTGAAAACGTGAAAGTTGATTTCTTGAATGATGGAAAATCCGAAACAAAATCAATGAAATGGTTCGATTATCATGAATCTCATAGAAATGAGTTTAAAAAGGGAGCTCAGAAAAAGAAAGATAAGTTTAAACTTCTCGATAAAAATATCGGTTATGTAAATATGGGTGTGATAAAACCTAAAAATATTCCTGATATGATTGAAGCTTTGAAAGATACAAAAGCAATTGTTTTTGATATGAGAAACTATCCAAATGAAACATGGCAAGAGATTTCAGATTTTTTAAATGCCGAAGAAAAGAGATTTTGCGATTACACAGAACCATATTTGAAATACCCAGGAAGATACCAATGGGTTGAAGGAAGAAAAGCCGGTTTTGCAAACAAAGATCATTATAAAGGTAAAGTTATTGTATTGCTTAATGAAGACGCTTTTAGTCAGGCAGAATGGACAGCGATGTGTTTTCAGACAGCAGGTAATACAACAATTATTGGAAGCCAGACAGCAGGAACAGATGGGAATGCAGTGGATATTGATTTTAAAGGATTTCATACCAGATATACAGGATTAGGAGTTTATTATCCAGATGGAAGAGAAACGCAACGTGTAGGAATTGTACCAGATATTGAGGTGAAACCAACAATTTTAGGCATTCAACAAGGTAAAGATGAAGTTTTGGAACGAGCTTTGCTATTTATTCAAAATGGAAAATAAAGCTAAAATGTCATACTGAAGCACGAGGGGTCACACTAGCTGATCGAGAGAAAAAATGGGGGTTTTCTTTTCGAAGCTTCTTGTGAGGCCCTTCGTTCTTCAGAATGACAAAATAATTGGTTGTTATTGTTCAAGCCTTTGTCAAAGTTTAAATCTTTGACAAAGGTTTTTCTTTTTTTAGCCAGAAAAAAAACCGATTTAATCCGCGTTTTCACGAAAGTGATCCGTTTCATCAGTGTACCAATTACATCGAATTGCTATTCTTTTATTATTGTCGTAATTTTGGCGCTTTAAAATTAAAGTCTTGAATTCAACACCCATTATTACCGATACCCACACGCATTTATATTCTGAAGAATTTGATCAGGATCGTGACGCCATGATTCAACGCGCTATCGATGCCGGAGTTACTCGTTTCTTTATTCCCGCAATAGATGCCGCCGCAACGCAATCTATGTACGATTTAGAGAAAAATTATCCTGAAAATATATTTCTAATGATGGGTTTGCATCCCACTTACGTGAAAGATAATTATCTGGACGAATTGGCGCATGTGGAGACAGAATTATCTAAAAGAAAATTCTATGCAGTTGGCGAAATCGGAATCGATTTGTATTGGGATAAAACACATTTAAAAGAACAGCAAATTGCTTTTAAAAGACAAATTCAGTTGGCTAAACAATACAAATTGCCAATTGTAATTCACTGTAGAGAAGCTTTTGATGAAATCTTCGAAGTATTAGAAGAAGAAAAATCTGAAGATTTGTTTGGGATTTTTCATTGTTTTTCCGGAACTTTAGAACAAGCAGAGCGAGCAATTTCTTATAAAATGAAATTAGGAATCGGTGGAGTTGTTACTTTTAAGAACGGAAAAATTGATCAGTTTTTAAATCAAATCGATTTGAAACATATCGTTTTGGAAACAGATTCGCCGTATTTAGCACCAATTCCTTATAGAGGAAAAAGAAACGAAAGCAGTTATTTGGTCAACGTTATTGCTAAATTAAGCGATGTATATGGTGTTTCTGCAGAAGAAATTGCAGCAATTACAACCCAGAATTCCAAAGACGTTTTCGGGATTTAACCGTTACCTTACAAAACTTTAATTTTTTTTTTGTTCTTTTGCCCACTTAAACCCAAATAAATAATGCAGAGATTTGATGCCATTCGACCGTTTTATGATTCCGAAATAAATGAAGCACTTCATGGTGTTGTCAATCATCCGATGATGAAAACCATGATGAACTTTACTTTTCCGGACGTGGAAGATGAGGTTTGGAAGGAACAATTGAAGAAAACACATTCTATTCGTGATTTTCAATGCAACTTTATTTATAATACAATTCAGAAAGTTCTAGAAAAAAGCTCTGAAGGTTTAACAACTTCAGGTTTTGAAAAACTGGAACCTAATACTTCATATTTGTTTATCTCAAATCATAGAGATATTCTTTTAGACACGACTTTATTAAATGTATGTTTGTTCGAACATGGTTTGGTAATGACAGCTTCTGCAATTGGTGACAATTTGGTTAAGAAAGCTTTCTTGGCAACTTTAGCAAAATTAAATAGAAACTTTTTGGTTTTAAGAGGATTAACGCCTCGTGAAATGTTGCAAAGTTCAAAATTATTGGCAGAATATATGGGGCAATTATTGCTTCGCGAAAACCGTTCGGTTTGGATTGCACAAAGAGAAGGAAGAACAAAAGACGGAAACGACGAAACCAATCCAGGAGTTCTAAAAATGATCGGAATGGGTTCTGACGAAGAGAACTTAATGGATTATTTCAAGAAATTAAAAATCGTTCCAGTTTCTATTTCGTATGAATATGATCCAACCGATGTTTTGAAAATGCCACAATTAATGGCAGAAGCAAACAACGAAGTTTACGTAAAAGATAAAAACGAAGATTTCATGACCATTTTAAGTGGTATCATGGGAACTAAAAAAAGAATACACATTTCTGTTGGCGATGTTCTAGATACAGAAATCGATCAGATTGTGGCGGAGAATGACAATGCAAACAAACAAGTTCAAGCTTTGGCACAAACAATTGATGATGTGATTTTGAAAAACTACCAATTATGGCCGACTAACTTTATTGCTTACGATATTTTAAACGAAACAGACAAATTTGCTCACAAGTACAAAGAGAGCGAAAAACAGCTTTTTGAGCGTCGTTTAGAAATGAGAATCGGAAGCGATAATCCTGTGACAAGACAAGGGTTTTTAGCAATGTACGCTAATCCTGTTGTCAATAAATTAAAATACCAAGATGTCATCTAAAGCAAAAATATTATTGATTTATACCGGAGGAACCATCGGTATGAGCAAAGACTTTGAAACTGGAGCGCTTAAGGCTTTCAATTTTGGTAAATTAATTCAGAAAATTCCAGAAATTAAACAATTGGATTGTGAAATCGAATCAATTTCATTCGAACATCCAATTGATTCTTCAAATATGAATCCTGAAATGTGGACTAAAATTGCCACAATCATTGAAGAAAGTTACGCTTCTTTTGATGGATTTGTAGTTCTTCACGGATCAGATACGATGTCGTATTCGGCTTCGGCATTGAGTTTCATGTTGGAAAATTTAGCAAAACCAGTTGTATTTACAGGTTCGCAATTGCCAATTGGAGATTTGCGTACCGATGCTAAAGAAAACTTGATTACAGCGATTCAGATTGCATCACTTTTAGAAAACGGAAAACCAGTTATCACAGAAGTTTGTTTGTATTTTGAATACAAATTATACCGTGGAAACCGAACTTCTAAAGTAAATGCAGAACATTTTAGAGCTTTTACGGCACCAAATTATCCAGAATTGGTAGAATCTGGAGTTCACTTAAAATTGAACAGACATTTATTTCTTCCTGTAAATAAAAACGCAAAACTAATCGTTCACAAAAACTTAGACAATCACGTTGCGATCATTAAAATGTTTCCTGGAATGAGCGAGATTGTTCTAGCTTCAATTCTTGCAACTTCTGGTTTACGCGGAATTGTTCTGGAAACTTACGGTTCAGGAAACGCACCAACCGAAGATTGGTTTTTAAATCTAATCGAAAAAGCCATCAAATCGGGAATGTACATCGTAAACGTAACACAATGTTCAGGTGGAAGCGTGAATATGGGACAATACGAAACCAGTACAGCGCTTAAATCTCTAGGAGTTATTTCTGGAAAAGACATTACTACAGAAGCAGCAATTACCAAATTGATGTATTTGCTTGGACATGATATTCCGCAAAAAGAGTTCAAAGATATTTTTGAGACTGCTCTTCGCGGGGAGATTTCGTAAATTAAAAATTCCAATATTAAAAAAATCCAAATTCCAAACTTTGTTTAATGCAAAATTGGAATTTTTCTTTTTTAATGAATTAACGTTCAGTTTGTCATTTCGACGAAGGAGAAATCTCCACAAGTAACTCCGCTCCAATAAATCAATTCTTTGTCAAGCTCCACGTGAAGATTTCTCCTTCGTCGAAATGACAAGATTGTGAAGAATTCGAATTTTAATTTTTGGAATTTGTATAAGTTACCGGACAAGTTTCCAAATCGTCAATTGCTTTATTTTTTTTGTAATACAAATAAACAACTACAGAAATAATACATATAATTCCCTGAATCGCAACGGTAGCTCTTACGCCTAAAAAGTGAGAAACATAACCTATAATTAAACTTCCCACAGGAATCATTCCCTGATACGCCATCATATAATAGCTGATACTTCTTGAACGCATATTGACTGCGCTATGAGTCTGAATATAAATGTTGATCGAAGAAGTTTGTCCCATCATACCGATTCCGCTCAGAGTCATACAGATAAGAGCAATGGTAATACTGCTTGAAACTGCTAGAATAATTACGCTGAAACCAAGAAGTAAACTTGCTGAAATCATTAATTTGCCCATGTTTTCAGCGGATTTTAGATTGGCTAAATAAATGGCAGATAAAACAGAACCAATTCCGGCAGCACTTTCGAACCAACTGAAAGTTTGTGCGTTTCCGTTAAAAATATCTTTGGCAAAAACAGGCATCAAAGTATTAAAAGAAATGACAAATAAACTGCTGCAAGTTAACATCATAAGCATTCTGGCCATCTCTGTTTCTTTCTTTACATAATCCAAACCTTCCATAAGATCGTCCATCATATTCAGCTTGTTTTCTGCTTTAATATGCGGAGTGATTTTCATCATCATTAATGAAATCAAAACAGGAACATAACTCACGAAATTTCCAATAAAACAGATATCTTCTCCATATTGGTGCAAAATAATCCCCGCAAGGGCTGGACCTGCAATACGTGCAAAGTTGTTTAAAGTAGAGTTAAGCGCTACAGCATTTGGAAGATCTTCTTTATTGTCGACAATATCGATCATCATCGTTTGACGACATGTCATATCAAAAGCATTAATAATTCCTTGAATAAGGCTCAAGGCCAATATGAAGTTGATATTGTATATTTTAAGATAAATTAGCAAAGCCAAAGTTCCTGCCTGAAGCATTGCTAAAGATTGCAAGAAAAGCATTGTTTTGTGTCTGTCATAACGGCCAATAATACTTCCTGCCAAAGGCGCTAGAAACAAAGACGGAATCATACTTAAGAAAGTCGCCAAACCTAATAAAAAAACAGATCCTGTGATGCTGTAAACCATCCAGCTTACGGCTGTTTTTTGCATCCAAGTTCCGATAACGGATACGGATTGACCGTAGAAAAATAATTTGAAATTTTTTGATTTTAAGGCTTTAAACATGACTCTAAATATTTAATACAAAGGTCGGGATTATGATAGCATTAGAAAAATTAATAATTTTACTGATAATAAGTACTAAAACTTATCAATATGGAGATTTATCAACTGCAGTATTTCATTAAAACAGCTGAGGTTTTGCACTTTACTAAAGCTGCAGAGTTGTGTTTTGTGACACAATCGGGTCTTTCGCAGCAAATTAAAAAACTCGAAGAAGAGCTTGGTTTGCCTTTGTTTAAGCGAATCGGAAAAAAAGTTCAATTGACAGAAGCGGGTTCTGTTTTTTTAATTCATGCCAAAAGAGTAGTAGAAAATGTAGAAAACGGAAAACAGGCAATTGAGGATTTAAACGAAATGATCGGCGGAGAATTACGCATTGGTGTGACCTATATTTTTGGTTTATTGATTCTGCCTGTCGTAAATGCATTTGCAAAGCAATACCAAAACCTTAAGATTATTGTAGAATACGGAACGACAGAAGTTTTAGAAGAAAAATTACTCGACAACGAATTGGATTTAGTGTTCGTTATTTCGTCACACGAAATTGAAATGCCGATTCAGAAAGTGCCTTTGTTTACTTCAAATATGGTTATGGTTGTTTCTAAAAATCATGCTTTGGCAAATCTGGATAAAATTGCTTTTAAGAAAATTGAAGATATTCCGCTGATATTGCCAGGAAAAGGATCCAATTCGAGAGAATATGTCGAACAGTTGTTTAAGAAGTTTAATATGAAACCTAAAATTTCGATAGAACTTCAATCTATTCATGCCTTATTGCAAATGGTAGAAAATAGCGATTGGGCTACAATTGTTGCCGAAATGGCTTTGAAAGACTGGGGAAACTTAAGAGCTATTCAAATTACGGGAGTTTCCACAAAAAGAGAGTCGTACATGCTGACGATGGGAGGTTACCAGAAAAAAGCGGTAAAATTGTTTATGGAAGAATTTAAGAAAAGCATCTAAAAGGAACTTAGATTTTACTTTTGTAAAGTCAGATTTTTTTGTGTTATTTGCAGACCAAAATAGAAAGGTGTCCGAGTGGTTTAAGGAGCTAGCCTGGAAAGCTAGTATATGGGTAACTGTATCGAGGGTTCGAATCCCTTCCTTTCTGCGAATAAAATTAGAAACCGCAATTTCTTGAAAAATGAAATTACGGTTTTTTTTATTGTAGAGTTGTTATTTTTTTACTGCAGGAACTTTTACACTTTTGACCAAAGCGCACTTTATTAATGTGGCTGTATCCCCACCATTATTATTCCATACGCATTTGTCTGATTGCCAATATAACTTATGAATGAAACATGATTTATCTGTGCTTTGTACCTTTTGATACTTGCCATTACCAGTAAATAATTGTACCCAATCGTTTTTTTCAACGACAAGATTAGGAAAGAAAAAAATATGACGAAATTCGTTAGAAACATTTTCTTTAGAATCAAAGGTTCTGTCTACCAAGGCATATCCTTTTAGATTAATTTTTTCAGTAGCTTGAAGCCAAACTAATTCATTATTAGTATTTTCTGAGTTTATAACACTGTGTAAATTTAAGCTCATATATTCTGTAGTATTAAAATTATTTTTTGAAAATTATGTAAATTCATTTATCTATGGTAACGTAAAAACACCTTTTTTTCTTGTAAATTTTAATAACCTGTTTTTAGTAAAAATGTATGATTTTTTATGACAGAAGTCTAAGGTTATTAATTTTATATTTGAATTCATTTTAAATATTTAACCTAATAAAGAGTATGAATAAATTATTACGCAAAATACCACTACTAGTTTGGGCTGTTCTTTTGTCCATAATTTCATTTTATGTTGTAAAAGAGAACCTTATAACAGGATTTAACTCAGAACAAACAAAAATTTTTTCAGGTTTGTTATCCTTTATCGGTCTAATACTTGTTGCTGTTAATATCCAAAAGCAATGGAAAAATGAACGTATTAAGACCGAATACTTAAATCAGCCTAATTTTATTCTCAAAGGATTTGGTGGTGAGGAATTTAATGAAAGTGGTCCTGTATTGTGCCCCAATTCTGATCAATGTACGGAAGATCATTGGGTTGATATTATACAAACAGGAAATTTAGCAGCAAGGGATCTAAAAGTTGCATTATTCCATATTGATGAAGCAAAAGTAAGTATTGATATATCAGAGCGTTGGCTTTCAGAGGAACGACTTGGAAAAGATGATGATTTTCAGTATAAACTTCCACAATTTAAAATCCCTATCTCTTTTTTTAATAAATCTAAAACAACATGTTTTTTATTGTTAATGGATTATCGATCAGAATACTCAGGAATTAGATATAAAAGAATATATCAATTATGTTCAATATCAGTTATGAATGAAAAAAATTTAAAAGCGAATGACTGGAAAGGGCGAATTAGTTTTTATAGTAATTCTTTGATTTCAACTACTGATACTGATAGTATAACATTAAAGGAAATATTGCTAAACTACTGGTTTAAGTTTGCTAGATGGTCCAAATTAAAAAAAGATTACCCGCATGAGGAGTGGTTAATCAACATATAATAATTGAATTTTATCTTTTTTAATAAGTGCCCACTCAATTTCATTAATTGAAATTGAGTTTTTTTTGTCATAAAAACAGGTGTTTTTACTTGCTTAAATCTTATGTTAAGATTTATATATTGGCTTATTATTTAATGGTTGGTTTTATTGATTACGAAAAACCATAGCGCAAGTATTTGTGCCTTTTTTATATTTGAATCTAAAAAATATATTGAAACAGAAAAAAGCATTTGATAATTTTAATACTTAAATTACAAGTAATGGCTAAAAATGAGAATGAATTACAATATTTGAATAATGAGAGATTGAAACTTTGGGAAAGATTAACCCAATTAGAAGAAGAGATTAATAAAAAAACATCAGATTTTGAAAAAGAAGCTAAGCAGTCCTCCAAAATGGCTTCAGAATATAAAAATAAAAGTAATGATGCTAAAAATACTGCAGTAAAAAATGTAGAAATAATAAATGATAAATTACAAGAGGCTAAGGACTGTCTTGTAAATATTGAGTTAATCAAAACGCAATCAGAGGATAGGTTTAAAAAAATTGACGAATTTAGCGCAAATTTGGATCTTAGATCTCAAAATATCGAGGATAATCTGAAATTATTAGAAGAGAATTTTGAGAATAATGATGAGTTTGTTGAACATTTAGAGACTTTTCAAGAGCATTTTGATAAGGGAAATGAAATTCGTAGCAAAATTGAAACTCTTCAAAAATCTATTCAGTCAAAGAAAAAAGAAATTGATAATGTTTACAGACAAATATTTGGATTCTCTGACATAGAGACAAATGAGGAGGGAGAAGAAATTGAAACAAAATTTGAAGGTTTAAAAGAGCAACTTGACAGTACTTATGAGAATTTAGAAGAAAATTTTTCTAAACTAGAAAAGGAGATTAACAATATTAGAAAAGAGACGTTGATTAGTTATAATTCTTTTGTGGAAGAAAAAGAGGCTAATTATAAGGAGAAAATGGTTACTTGGGATAAAGATTATGGTTCCGTTTTAGAAAAGATAAATAAACTACTTCCAAATGCTCTAACCACTGGTTTATCGTATGCTTATTCTGAAAAAAAAGAAAGCGAAGTGGAAGATAGTGAAAGATTCGCTAAAAATTTTAAGTATGCTACTTTTGGGTTAATAGGGATGTCATTTATACCATTTATATTAAGTATATTTTTTATATATGAAGGTAAAACTTTGGCACAGGTAATTGAGTACAGTCCAAGATTTGTTTTAGCAATTATACCTATGTATATACCAATTTTATGGATGGCATATTCATCAAATAAAAAACTCAATCTTTCAAAAAGATTAATTGAAGAGTATACTCATAAAGAGGTTTTGGGCAAAACTTTTGAAGGTCTTTCGCATCAAATAAATAATATTGAAGACAAAAATGTTCATGCAGATTTAAAAGTAAAATTATTGTACAATATATTGAGTATCAGTTCTGAAAATCCAGGAAAATTAATTTCAGATTATAATAAATCAGATCATCCATTAATGGACGCATTAGATAAAAGTGCAAGTTTATCTGATGCGGTTGAGAAACTTGAAAATATTCCAGGGTTATCTAAAATAGCTAAAATTCTTGATAAAAAAGCGAGGCGAATATTAAAAGAACAAGCAGATAAAGTGGATGATACTTTAGGAGAAGTGGTAGGAGAAGTACTGGAAAAACCAGATTTAAATTAATAGATTATGGCTAATTTAATTTCTATAATTTACGAAAGACCTATCGAAAAATTAATCGAAAAACTTAATGTTTTATTGCTAAACGAAGATGGTTATTTAAAAGGTGACAAAACAATGGGAAGTTTTCAAGTAAACTCAACGATTGGCTTATTTAAAGGGACATATCAAGTTAAAGATAAAACTATAAATATTTTACTTCAAAAAAAACCATTCTTTATTAGCAGTAAACTTATTGAAATTGAAGTAAAAAAATATTTGGATAAAAATTAATATAAAATTACTTAATCAAGCAAGCAAAAAAGAGACCTCTATTATAAGATCTCTTTTTTGTTTTGTGTAAACATATATTTTATAAAACTTTTATTTCCCTTTCAACAACTTCTCCAAATATTCATTTTTATCTTTTTCAGCTTGCACTAAACGTTCATAAAGTTCTACAACTTTATCTAAAGGATTAAATGTACAATCATTATAGTGCTTGTTGAAAGCTCCATGATCGTAAATATTATTAAAATAATTAATCACATTTTCTTCAGAAAAATTTTGAATTGCTTCTACAGTTACGCCAAGTGCTTTTGCAACTTCTTTCAGTTTTTCTTCGTCAATGGTTTCGCTGTTTTCCATTATCGAAACGGCTTGCTGATTTGTTCCTAAAGCTTGTGCCAACGCTTCTTGCTTCATGTCTTTAAGTTCACGAATTCGGCTAATTTTGCGTCCTATATGATTTGGTTTTATTGCTGTACTCATAAATCAAAGGTATTTAAAATTCTTGTAGAACATAGATTTTAGTAAAAAACAGGCTCTTTTTTGTAAGATACGGTTTTCATTTTTTTAACAAAAGTACAGCTTTTTGAATGAGTTTTTATAGATAAACCTTATCTTTAAAATAGTAAACGAATGATTTATGAGATTAGTAATAGGTTTTACAATAGTTTTACTTTTGTCATCCTGTGCATCATTTTCTGATAAAATAGTGAAGGAAAATAAACAGGCATTGTCAGAAAATGATTTATCGAAAATGGAAGGCAAATTTGAACTGTTTCCCGATTTAAAATACGATGAAAGAGGAAATGAGCAGACAATAGATTCTCAAGAATCTAAAGCACGATACAATCTCAATTATTTTGTGAAATCTCAAAAAAAAGAATATGTTTTTTCTAATTCTTATATTGTTGAGGTAAAGCTTTTGGATAAAAAACGACTGCAATTTATTACCAAAAAAGAAGATTCAATAATTGAAAATATTGAATTGGGCGGAAAACTAAAAAATGGATTTTTCTATTTGGATAATAAATACTTGAAACGCAATGGGATTCCATATCTTGCTGGAGGTTATGATAATCATAAAACTAGAATCGGACTTTCAAAAGACGACGGTCTTTTAGTCAATTATGCTTACGACAATTCTGGAGCCATATTATTTATGTTTTGGGCAGGCTCTTCATATAATTTAGGATATCATTATAAAAGAATAGAATAATGTACAAATACTATTTTCGTCCTGGATATCAATCCAAAGATCTTTTGATTGAAGTTTTTGATGGTGCAGAAAATGAAACGTTTGTTTCTGATTTTTTTTCCGCTATAAGCGAAATAAAACCTGAAATGGCAGAGGTTTCAGATTTATGGATGAATGATGAAATTCTAATAACGTATGATTCTGAAATAGGACAATTTACACTTTCAAAAGATATTTGGGGTTTTGCTTTTGTGATGGCCGAAAATAATCAGAATGGTTTAAATCTTCTGAATTCGATTTTAGAAAAAGCCACACTTTTTGAAAAAGTTGAGGTTGATTTTGAAAAGTATAAATAACAGAGTTTTTGCTACAATTTGATTTCAAATAAACTAAAAGAACCTTCTTTATAATGTTCTGGTAATTCTGGTGTCCATTCAATTGTACTTATGCCTTTGTATTCGAAACCGCAACTGGTGTAGTATTTGTTTATTCTTTCGTTACCGCTGTGTGTATCTAAACGAATGTATTGTTTACCATTTTCTATAGCATAAATTTTTGCCCATTCCACAATTTTTTTGACATAAGATTGTCCTCTAAATTTTGGATTTGTAGCAATGCGATGCAAATAAACTGCTGGATCTGAAGCGGCTTCTTTCCAGATAATTTTATCATTAAAAGTAAGAACAAAAGTGCAGACAACTTCATTTTCTTCTTTGATAATAAAATGGCGGTTTTCTGCAATTTCTTTTTCAATTAGAGATTTTTCAAAACCTCTCCAGCTTTTATTATTGACTGTTTTTTGGTAAGAAGTAGCTTCGTTATAAATATCGAAAACAGCATCGATATCATTATTTGTTGTTTTAAGGAATTGCATTTTAGGATATTTTATTCTGTAAATTATGCTATAGCAAAGGTAGATTTTTAAGAAGTAAAAGTTTTCTTATTTCTTGGTTTTAACTTTTCTCATCGATGTTTAACCAAACGACATTTTGCTCCGATTGATGATCTTGCCCTATAATATTTTTGTATAAAACAGGTCTTCTAGCTTTTATGTAGCGACTTCCTCCAGCCTTTACACATTTCTCGGGAGTAAGTATTGCGGTTGCAAAAGAATCTTCAAAAGAACGGCATTCGGCAACGATATCTCCAAAAGGATCAATAATCATTGAACATCCATTTTTTAACTGATCGTCATCCATGCCAATTGGATTTGAAAATATTGCATAAATGGCATTGTCATAAGCTCTTGCAGGCAGCCATTTCATTAACCAGTCGCGGCCTTTCATTCCATCAAATTCTAATCGTAAAGGAGTGGGATCGGTTTCTCGGTTTTCCCAAAGCTGAGACGAAACAAAACCAGCGCCAGGGCGGGTAGAAGGAGTGCACATTGTAACATGTGGCATAAAAATAATGTCAGCACCTAGAAGTTTTGTAGCGCGTACATTTTCAATAATATTATTGTCGTAACAGATTAAAATACCACATTTCCAACCATCAATTTCAAAAATACAATATTCATTTCCAGGAGTTAGATAAGGATTTATAAACGGATGAAGTTTTCTGTATTTTGCTACCAAACCATTTTTGTCCACACAGACATAGGCTTTAAATAAATTGTCATTTTTATCTTTTTCGAAAAGTCCGGCGAGTATTACGATGTTGTTTTTCTTAGCAATTTCGATCAATTTTTGAGTACTTTCTCCGTTCGGAATTAATTCTGCGAAGTCTAACATTTGTTCTTTTGATAGATTTCTTGCAAAAGTATACCCAGTAATAGAACATTCATGAAACGAAATCACATCACATCCTTCTAAAGATGCTTTTTGAGAAAGTTTTTCAATTACTGATAGATTATAACTTTTATCGCCACTTTTATTTTCAAATTGGGCCGTGGCTATTTTTAGATTTTTCATTTTTGTAGAATTATTAGAAGCCAAAAATAGGATGAGCAGTATTCTAAAAATTGTACAAAACCGACATTTAGAGCATAGCAGGAGAAAATCTTTCGATCAGATTATTGGTTAATTTTTTGGTGCTATACAAATATTCTCTAGGAGTTATTCCAGTATGTTTTCTAAATTCTTTTATTAGATGTGATTGATCTGAAAATCCAGCATCATAAACAATTGAAGTTAAATTGGTATCAGAAGGTTTGTTTTTTAGCAGTTTCAAAAAATGATGTAATCTCACAATACCCCCAAATTTCTTTGGATTTAATCCAACGCATTCTTTAAATTTTCTCTCCAATTGTCTTTCTGAAAAGCCTGTATATTCAACCAATTGTTTTACAGAAAAATGCCCCTGATTAGAAATAATGAAATGTAGCGAATTATTTATTATCAATTGATTATAAGTTGTATTTGCGACAATCAGCGAACTGAAAAAATGATTTAAAAATGCTAGTCGTTCTTGATTATTTTGTTCTGATAATTTTTCTTGAAGTTCTGCTGCTTTTTTTCCAAATAGGTCTTCAACAGGAACAATTGAATTACGAAGTTCATTTGCAGGAATTCCTAATAGCTGATTTATTCCGTTAGGTTGAAAAACAACAATTATAAGCGTTATCTGGTTTTCCGAATAAAGATCTTTAAAAGTGTCAAGCTGTCCGTATAAAAATGAGGCTGGCAAATATTCTTTTACTTCATCTTTAATTTCAGAAATTAATCTGTTTTTTATAGAGAAAACGATCCCATTATTACCGTCAGAAAACAAACGGAATTTTTGCACAGCAGTTTTAACATTATCTAAAAAAAGATAATGTTTAATATAAGGAGCTAATTCTTTTGATGGTAAAACCTGCATGATTCCAAAATTAGCTGTTTTTCTTGATAAAACTAAAGAGGTAGCTCTTTAAAACGATAAAAAATCATAAATATATAGTCGTGAAAAGTTGTTTTTAAAATACGGTTTTCCACATTATTTTGTTCTAGAAATATTATATATTTGGCTCCTGCGTAATATAAATAACTTGATGGATTTACCTCCTTATTCGCCAGGATTGCATAAACTGGTTACTCTACATGTCGGCCAAATTTCGAAGCTTACCGATAGCAAAGGTTTTGTTGCAGTTACCAATTCTATTTTGGAAAAATACGAACTTGAGAAGGTTGGGGCGGTTGTTCACGATTTTGAAAATGATAGTTTTACGATTTCGTACTGCCTGAAAGAATCGCACATTTGTATACACACTTGGCCAGAATACAATCAGCTTACTTTAGACGTTTATTTATGTAATTATCTTCAGGATAATGCAGCAAAAGTACGCGCAGTAATGGCCGATTATGTGGCTTATTTTGAAGCAGAAATTATTAAGGATTTTGAAATTAACCGATAAAATATGAAGATTCCTTGTTACGATTGTAATACAGAAACCGAATTAGAGGTTGGTTTTGAGGCAGTAAATTTTGTTTGTCCTACATGTTTCAGCGTTTATAGCGTTGATGATGAAGGGAGATTTCGAAGAAAATCGCAGTATAAAGCGCCTTTCAATGATTGTCCTCTGGAAATTGGCGATACTGGTTTCTTAAAAGGAAGCGAGTATATGGTAACAGGTATTTTAAGGAAAAATGTATATCCTAATTATGCTTGGACAGAGTTTATTTTGCAAAACAAAGAAAAAGAATTTCTTTATCTATCGCTTTCAAATGGGCATTGGATGATGCTTACCGAAATGGAAAAGATTGACGACATCAAAAAAGGAGTTAAAGTTCTGAAGTATGATGGAAGAGATTACGACTTATTTGAACATTCAGACGCTGACATAATAAATGCAAAAGGTTTTTTTGATTTTCAGCTTCCGAATAAAAGGATTCATTTGGCCGAATTTATAAACCCGCCCTATATTGTTTCGGTAGAACGAATGAACAATGTTCAAACCGCTTTTCATGGAGAATATGTTCGCAAAGCTACAATTCAAAGAGCATTTAAAGAAGCGGATTTGCCGTATCAGTCGGGTATTAGCATGATTCAGCCCACTCGTTTCGATCTTAGAAATACAGCAGTTATTTTCTGTCTTTTTGCTTTGCTGATTATAACGGCAAACTGGTATATTTATAAAGATCAAGTTGAGCAGAATGTCTTTAATAGCAGAATTAAATTCAGCGAATTTGACAATAAAGAAATGACAAGTCCGTCGTTTGTCTTAAATGGCGCATCGGCACCTATGACGATTAAGGTTTCGACTGGAGTTAACAATTCTTGGGCAAACTTAAATGTTGCTTTAATAAACGAAGATACCAACGACGAAATTTACGCCAACAAAGATATTGAATACTATTACGGATATTCTGATGGAGAATCTTGGACCGAAGGAAGTCAGTCTGAGAAGTTTAATATTTGTGGAGTCGAAGGCGGAAAATATCATCTTTTAATAACGCCAATGAAAGCTCCAGAAGATCTTGGCAATAGCGAAATGGAAGTTAGCGTTGTTTGGAACGAACCTTCAAACAGAAATGCTTGGCTGGTTATTATCGGAATGATCGTAATTTATTTTATAGTGCGTTATTACAGAAATCAATTTGAAAAAAAGAGATGGGCAGACAGCTCCTACTCGAATTACGAATAAATTTATATGAAAAGAATTTTTGATTTCTTCAGCTATAATTGGGTTCCATTGGCAATTGGGTTCTTTTGCTTTGGAGTTTATATGTATTTTACTCTTGCAGGAAACCGAATCTGCGATTGTGAAACGACAGAAAATTATAAATCGACAACAACGGGAAACCGTTCATCAATTAACCGTTTTTATCATAAATAAAAAAATCAATTAATATGGAATTAATTCACGCTCAACCAATAGTAAATTCAATTATTTATTCTCTTTTAGGAATTGTTATTTTGCTAATCGGTTATTTTATTATTGAAAAACTGACTCCAGAAAACACTTGGAAAGAAGTTGTAGAAAAAAATAATGTTGCTGTTGCGATTGTCTTGGCAGCGTTTATCATTGGAATTTCCATGATTATTAGTGCCGCAATTCATGGGTAAAAAGTTTCTTAGGTTTGAATTTCTTTTACTTTTTGCCGTATTTATAATTGCCACTTGCGGACTAATTTACGAATTGGTTGCAGGAACTTTGGCAAGTTATTTATTGGGCGATTCGGTAAAACAATTTTCGTTTATTATTGGGGTATACCTGTTTTCGATGGGTATAGGCTCATTTTTTTCAAAGTTTTTTCATAAAAATCTACTCAACACTTTTGTAGAAATCGAAATCTTGGTCGGCCTTATTGGAGGTCTGAGCTCTGTGGTTTTATTTCTATTGTTCGAAAATGTCGGGTCTTTTCAGTTCATTTTATATTTATTCGTTTTCGTAACGGGTTTCTTGGTCGGATTGGAGATTCCGCTTTTAATGAACATTTTAAAAGACAGAGTCGAATTTAAAGATCTCGTTTCGAATGTTTTTACGTTCGATTACATCGGAGCTTTGTTGGCTTCAATTCTGTTTCCGTTAGTTCTAGTTCCGAAACTAGGAATCATGGGAACTTCTCTATTCTTCGGAATGATCAATGTAAGTATTGCGATTGTTTTGTGCTTTTTGCTGAAGAGAGAATTAAAAAACGTTTATTTTCTAAAAGCGAAAGCCGTTTTCTCATTTGTATTATTATTGGCTGTTTTTGTTTTTTCGAATGATATTCTCGCCTATTCTGAAGGAAAATTGTACGGAGAAAATATCATTTATACCAATTCAACACCTTATCAGCGTATCGTTTTAACGCATAATAAGAGCGATTACAGGCTTTATTTGAATAATAACCTACAATTTAGTTCTGCTGACGAATATCGTTATCACGAGGCTTTGGTGCATCCCGTAATGTCGATGGCAAAAAACGTTAAACATGTTTTGGTTTTGGGAGGAGGCGATGGATTGGCAGTTCGTGAAATCCTAAAATACAAAGACGTTGAAAAAGTAACGTTGGTCGATTTAGACGAAGGAATGACGAAGTTGTTTAAAACCAATACAGTTTTAACCAATTTCAATCAAAATTCGCTGAACAATCCAAAAGTTACTGTAATCAACACAGACGCCTATATTTGGGCAAAAAACTGTAAAGAGCAATTTGATGTTGTAATAATTGACTTTCCAGATCCGTCCAATTATAGTTTGGGGAAATTGTATTCGCTGAATTTTTATCAGACCATAAAAACCATTTTAAAACCCGATGCTGCGGTAGTGATTCAAACTACTTCGCCATATTTTGCGCCGAAATCTTTTTGGTGTATCAATAAAACCGTAATGCAAGTTTTTCCGCAGGTCGATGCGTATCATGCGTACGTTCCTTCATTTGGAGAATGGGGTTATACAATCGCGATAAACGGTTTTGGAACCACTTTTAACTCCGTAAACCGAAAAGCAGACAAATTGAAATTCTACAATTATCAATTTGACCGTTTCAATTATTTTACAAACGATATGATTTCGAATGAAATTGAAATTAATCGTTTAGACAACCAGATTTTAGTACGCTATTTTGATGAAGAGTGGGGAAAACTGCAATAAATCCAGAAGGAATTTCATAAAAGGAGTTGGCGCTTCTTTGCTTTTAATTCCGTTTCTGCAGTTTTGTTCAGATAAAATTGCGGTGCTGATGATTCGTTTATCTGGAACCAAACATTTACTCGGACATCGTTTGTGGATTAAAGATTTTCCGAAACCGACCAAACAAATCCAAATTCCATATTTGATTGTTGGTGGTGGAATTTCGGGTTTGAGTGCTGCGCGACAATTTCAAAAAAGAGGAATTTCAGATTTTTTAATTTTGGAATTAGAAAACCATTTAGGAGGAAATTCTTCAAATGGAGAAAACAAATATTCTAAATATCCTTTAGGAGCGCATTATCTGCCTTTGCCAAATTTTCAAGATAAAGAATTGCTTCAGTTTTTAGAAGAAGAAAAAATAATTCTGGGTTATACCGAAAAAGGTTTCCCTATTTTTGACGAATTGCAATTGACTTTCGCGCCAGACGAACGTTTGTTTTATAAAAATAATTGGCAGGAAGGCGTAGTTCCAAAAAGCGGAAATTTAGTCTCTGATGATTTAGAATTTGATCAATTTTTCAAAAAAATGGATGTTTTTAGAACGGGAAAAGGAGAAGATCAAAAGTATTTATTTGACATTCCGATTTACCTTTCTTCTAAAGATGAAAAAACGAGAAGTCTAGATAAAATCACAATGAAACAATGGTTTAAGGAAAACAATTTTACTTCAGAACCTTTGTTTAATTATATCGATTATTGCTGTAAAGACGATTTCGGATTGGGAATTGAATACGTTTCAGCTTGGGCTGGAATTCATTATTTTGCAGGAAGAAAACAAGACAGCACGCCTGAAAAACACGACAGCGTTTTAACTTGGCCAGAAGGAAATGCTCGTCTTGCTAATCATTTAAAAAAATATACTCAGGATAAATTTCTGAAAAATCATTTGGTTTATGAAGTGAAAATCGAGAACCAAAAAGTTGTTGCAAAAGCGTTTGACGATGCAACGAAAGCTTCAGTTGAAATTATTGCTGACAAAGTAATTATGTCGTCTCCGCAATTTGTAAATCAGTATTTAATTCCAAATCGAAAGGCATTTACAAAAGATTTCCATTACACGCCATGGCTTTTGGCAACTTTAATTGTGGATGAACTTCCTGATAATAATAGTTTCCCATTGTCTTGGGATAATGTCATTTACGGTTCTAAAGGTTTGGGTTATGTTTACGATCAGCATCAGACTTTGAATCAAGTTCAGGATAAAAAGGTGATTACGTATTATTTCAGTTTTTCTTCGGCAGATCTGAAAAAGACTAGAAAAGAACTTTATAAAAAAGACAAAGAATACTGGAAACAGTTTGTTTTGAATGACTTGAAAATTGCTCATCCCGATATTGAAGAATATACAGAAGATATAGAAGTTTTTCTTTTAGGTCACGGAATGATTTCGCCTGCGCCAGGATTTATTTTTGGTGAAGCGAAAATGCAAGCCAAGCAAAATATTGAAAAGAAGATTTATTTCGCACACACGGATTTGTCTGGAATTTCGATTTTTGAAGAAGCTTTTCATCAAGGAATTAATGTTGTAAATGAGATTTTAGATGGAACAACCGTGGATTCATAAAGCCAAAACTGATTTAACTTTTATTATCGGACCATCTTTTTTTGTGTTGGCGATAATCTTCATTTTTCAAGATTATATTACTGAAATTGAAGAGAATTATTCTTTCTACACTTGGCTTTTTCTGATTGTTTTTATAGACGTAGCACACGTTTACGCGACTTTATTTAAAACGTATTTTGTTGCCGATGAATTTCAGAAACAGAAACGCAGACTGATTCTTTTGCCTCTTTTTTGTTTGGTTACCGGAATTATGCTTTTCTCTTTCGGGAGTTTAGTTTTTTGGTCGTTTTTGGCTTATGTAGCTGTTTTTCATTTCATCAGACAGCAATATGGCTTTATGCGATTGTATGCGAGAAAAGAAATTAAAACTAAAATTTCGGTTTGGATTGATAATTTAGCGATTTATGCTTCAACGGGATATCCAATGTTGTATTGGTTTTTTTCGTCTAAGCGAAAGTTCAACTGGTTCGTAGAAAATGAATTTTTCAGGTTTGAAAATCAATTGATTCTACAAATTCTGTTTTGGATTTATATTGGAATTTTGATTTTATATATTGTTTATACTGCTGTAAAATCAATTCAAAATCAGTTTTTTAATATTCCAAAGAACAGCATTATTCTAGGAACAGCACTTTCTTGGTATTTCGGAATTGTTTATTTTAATGACGATTTGATTTTTACTTTATTGAATGTCGTTTCGCACGGAATTCCATATATGGCTTTGGTTTATTTTAAAGAAATTGATGGAAAATCGGAATCTGAATTGGGAAATTTGTCTTTTTTAAAACAATACAAAGGTCTTTTGATTTACATTGGAATCCTTTTAATAATTGCCTTTTCGGAAGAATTTCTTTGGGAACTTTTTGTTTGGAATGAAAATATCAGCGTAACCAATTTTGACTTTTCGAGTTGGCAGATTTTATTGGTTCCATTACTGACGGTTCCTCAGTTTACGCATTATTTATTGGATGGTTTCATTTGGAAATCGAAGAAGTAGGTTTGGATTTTTAGTTCTAATGAAAACAAAAACTCCTAATCTAGCCCCGATAGGAGTGATATCCTTTTATGGCGGGGTTCGCCATAAAAGATATAACGGATAGCGGGACTAAATTTGTTTTGAAAACGAATGTTCTGCTGCTAAAAACTAATCATTCAAAGCGCTTTTTATTTTCGGCATCATCTTGTAAACAAACATTTTATAAGCAGCTTCTGAAGGATGCAAACCATCTGAAGCAACCAAACTTGGATTGTTAAGTCCTTCGCGCGTGATTTCTGTAATCGATACAAAAGCAATTTGATTGTTGCTGCAATAGTTCTCTGCAAAAGTATTGTATTGGTTAATTTCTGTTGAAATCGTACTGCTTTGGTTTCCTGCAATTGCTTGCCCGAATGGCGTGTACGCATAATCAGGAATAGAAATTACGACAACATTTTTTCGGTCGCCTTTTGCCAGCATTATCGCTTTGTTGACCAATTCTGGGAATTCTTTTTCGTAAACCGAGAAACTTTTGTGCTGATATTGATTGTTGACACCAATTAAAAGCGTTACCAAATCATAATTGGCTTCTAGATTTTGAGAATCAATTGCCGAAATTAAATTGGTTGTTGTCCAGCCCGTTGTAGCAATAATTTTGAGCGAAACCGTGCTGGAATACATGGCATTTAAACTTGTTTTGAGCTGTTCAGGAAAACGGCAAGTCGCACAAACGCTTTGACCAATAGTATAACTGTCGCCTAAAGCTAAATAATTTACTTTGCTGGCAACTGGAGGTTCTGGTGTTTTGGGAGGAGTTACAACTGGTGGAGTTGTAGTAGGAGTGGAGTTGTTTTCTTCGGCGTTGCAGCTCAAAAGAAAAACTGAAAATATAACGGTAACTATTTGTTTAAAATGTGGTTTCATAATTTGTTCAAATTAGATTTAGTCGCTTTAAACAAATAGTTACGTTAAATATATGGGTTTGGATTTTTAAACCATTTCGGTTTTCATCACGATTTCTTCTTCGATGGCGTTCCAAAGTGCGATGCGTCTTTCTAGAGCAAGAATCGAAACTTCTTCAACTTCTTTCCATTTTTGAGCATCATCCTCACATAATTCTGTAATCATTTGCATAGCCATTGGACCGTGTTCGTCGGCATCCAATTCGATGTGTCTTTCAAAATAGTAAAGCAATTTTGCTAGATCTGTATCTGGAAGATTTTTTTGGAAATTCTTCAAAATCTGAGTAAACATACTTGGGATCAAATCCTCTCTTCCAAAAGTAAAGGCGGCAGCAATTTCGTGTGGTTTTCCTTCTTCGATAACTCTAAAAGTAAAGTCTAAGAATGATTTTACGTTTGGATGCAATGAACTTTGTTTGATGGCAACAAATATATTATGAAGCGAATGTACTTCTGATAAAAAGCTTAAAACTCCTGTTGTATTGGCTCCACAAGCTTCCATTGCTTCTAGATACATTTCGTAGTGGCTTTGTCTTCTTCCGTCAATTGTTAAATCGGTTTCTTCAGCAAGAACAATTTCGTTAATTAAATATCGAGTTTCTGGATTTTTAGTAGCAAACCAAGGCGTTGTTGTGCAAGTAAGTTTGGCTTGTAAGGCTTTTAAAAGTGACATAAAATCCCAAACAGCATAAACGTGCGTTTCTAGAAAGCTGTGCAAGTCATCTATGTTTTGAATCTTATTGTATAAAGAATGGTTTAATAGTTGGTCTTTTTGGGTTTGTATGCTTTTGTTTATCGTTTCGATATTCATTTTAAAAAAATTTTGATGCAAAGATAAAAAGCTTCTCTGTTAGAAGAAGCTTTTTAGATTGTTTTTGTATATATTTTAATAATTATCAATTATTTAAACGCTGGAATTCCGGTTACATCCATTCCAGTAATCAATAAATGGATATCGTGAGTGCCTTCATAAGTAATAACACTTTCTAGGTTCATCATATGACGCATAATTGAGTATTCGCCAGTGATTCCCATACCTCCAAGCATTTGTCTTGCTTCGCGTGCAATGGTAAGCGCCATGTTTACGTTATTGCGTTTTGCCATAGAAATTTGTGCAGTTGTAGCTTTTCCTTCGTTTCTTAAAACACCTAAACGCCAAGTTAATAATTGTGCTTTTGTGATTTCGGTAATCATTTCAGCAAGCTTTTTTTGTTGCAATTGAGTTCCTCCAATTGGTTTTCCGAACTGAATTCTCTCTTTTGCATATCTTAAAGCTGTATCATAACAATCCATTGCTGCTCCGATTGCTCCCCAAGCAATTCCGTAACGAGCTGAATCTAAGCATCCAAGCGGAGCGCCTAAACCAGATTTGTTTGGCAAAAGGTTTTCTTTTGGAACTTTAACATTATCAAAAATTAATTCTCCTGTTGCAGATGCACGAAGCGACCATTTGTTGTGAGTTTCTGGAGTTGTAAAACCTTCCATGCCACGTTCTACGATTAAACCATGAATTCGGCCTTCTTCATTTTTAGCCCAAACAATAGCAATATCTGCAAAAGGCGCATTTGAAATCCACATTTTTGCACCATTTAAAAGATAGTGATCGCCCATATCTTTAAAATTGGTGATCATACTTCCTGGATCTGAACCGTGATCTGGTTCTGTCAAACCAAAACAACCGATAAATTCTCCTGTAGCCAGTTTTGGCAGGTATTTCATTCGTTGTTCTTCATTTCCGTATTTCCAAATTGGGTACATTACCAATGAAGATTGAACAGATGAGGTAGATCTTACACCAGAATCACCTCTTTCAATTTCTTGCATAATCAAGCCGTACGAGATTTGATCTAGCCCTGCGCCTCCATATTCTACTGGAATATAAGGACCGAAACCACCAATTTCGCCAAGACCTTTTATAATTTGTTTAGGAAATTCTGCTTTTTGAGCATATTCTTCTATAATAGGAGAGACTTCTCTTTTAACCCATGCACGCGCTGATTCGCGAACTAATTTGTGCTCGTCTGTTAACAAATCGTCTAAGTTATAGTAATCTGGAGATTGAAATAAGTCTGGTTTCATGTTATCTAATTTTAGCAAAGCAAATTTAAGCAATAAAAATATAACAAATAACGACTAAATTGTTATATTTTTATTTAGCAAAAATAAAATTAATAGGAATTTGGCAAATTAATTGTAGTTTATTGATAATTTATAGACTATTTTTGAATTCCAAAAACAAACTTTAATGAGGCTGATCATCTCTTTTTTCTTTTTACTACTCACGCTTGCCAATGGAGTCGCACAGACGAACGGAAAGCTTACAGAAGAAAAGTACTTAGAATTACAGAATAAAATCCGTTTTAGCGCAAACGGAAGTTATGATGAAGGTTTGACTTATGTTGATCAGATGCTTAAGTCTAAAAATGATATCCATATGGCTTTTGCTTATGGAGCAGGGTCTTATTTGTATCAATTAAAAGGAAATGCAGATAAGTCCGAAAAAATGTATAGAGAGTCAGTCAAGCATTTAAATAAGATTCCAGACTCAAATGATAAAACAAAACTTCACGCTTATTTATGCAATTATAGAGGGTTAACTTATTGGAAAAGATCTAATTATGGTAAAGCTCTCAGCAGTTATCAAGAAGGAGTTAAACTTTCTTCTAAGATAAATGATGTTGTTCAAATTGTAAAATTTAAGGCAAACATCGCTTTATTAAATGAAAGTGTTGGTAATTATCAGTTATCGATAAAAATCTTAAGACAGAATGAAATATTTCTAGATAAAAATGAGAGTTTATACGAAAAAGAACAGTTTCAGAATGCTAAAAGTAATACCTATACCAATCTTGGAAATTCTTATGAAGGATATTACAATAAAAACCGTGAAAAGACTTATTTATTAGATTCTGCTGAATATTATTACAAGAAAAGTATCGCCTATTCTGATAAATTCATCGACAATAAGATGACTTCTAAACTTAGTTTAGGAAATATTTATCTATTTAAAAAGGACTTTACCAATGCAGAAAAGATTTATTATGATATCTCTTTTTACGCTAAGCAGACTAATAATGAAGCAGTATATCAAGTTGCTAGTTATAATTTAGGAGATCTTTATTACTCCATTAAAAAATATGATAGAGCCCTTATATTTTTAAAGAAGGTAGATTCTATTAGTCAAAAAAATAAAACGATCGATCTTAGTTTTTTTAAGTCGAACTATATTCAAGCCAAAATTTACAGCATTAAAAATGAGCCGGAATTGGCTTATAAGCACTCTAAGCTATATTTGGATTCTTATGAGAAATATGAAGGGAATCTAAGAGAAGAAACTTTAGAAGTTAACTATAAACTAGGCACTGCAGATCTTAGCCAAGAAATGGTTAGTGTTCAGGAGAAATATAAATATGAGGTTTTTTGGAATAAAGCCTTGAAAATATTTTACGTAATTCTGGTTGTCGGAATTGTATTTTTCCTCATCAAAAATATTAGGGATAAAAATAAAGCCCAAAAGAAAATGAATGCTTTAATTGAAGAGTTTAAAGCTAATCTGGAAAGAAAAGAACTTGAAAAAACAGAAATAGAAAATGTTCCTGCTGAAGAAATTGCGGTTGAAGTTGTAGAAAATGAAGATGTTACTCTGAAAAAGGAAAACGCAAACTTAAGTATTGATGAGGCTAAGGAAAATAAAATTGTAGAAAAACTACTTGCCCTAGAAGAAAAACTAGAATACTTAAATGCTGATTTTACACTTTCGTACGCAGCTAAAAAAATCAAAACCAATACAACTTATTTGTCTTATGTCGTGAATAAAAGATTCGGAAAATCTTTTAGCGAATATTCGAATGAGTTAAAAATTAATTACGTTATTAATCAGATGATTACCAATCATTTATATCGTAAATATTCTACGCAGGCAATTGCAGAAAGCGTGGGGTTTAAAAATGCAGTTTCTTTTGCAAAATCATTTCGCAAAAGAACTGGAGTGTCTCCAGCTCAGTTTGCGAATAATATTTAGTAAACGTAGTTTCTACCTTATTATGTGTTTCCACCACCACCCAATTTTTTTGGATCGTTTGGATCAATAGGTCCTTCTTCATCTCCTCCTTTAATTGTTTTTTGTGCTTTTCTAGAAATTGTATCTAGTTGAAAATCTTCTAATGTTAATGTGCTATTTTTCATGATTTTAAATTTTTTGGATTAGTTTTTAAAATGTTTAATTGAGCTTTAGTTACATATTGCCACCACCACCACTTTTACCAGGATCAACATCTGGCTCTTGAGAACCTCCTTTGATTGCTTTTTGGTCTTTTTTAGAAATTGTATCTAGTTGAAAATCGTTGAATGTTAATTTTGAATCTTTCATGATATTTTATTTAAATTAAAAAAAATTAGTACTATAAATCTTTCATAAATATTTTCGGCAGTTTTATCAAATGCGACAAAAAAGCGGCGCTCAAATTGGTTTATGTAAAAAAAATTAGGTTTATGTTGGTTTAAAAAAGCAGTATGGATAAAGGGCTTTTTGTAAGTTAATTCTGTTTTTTAAAATTATACTGCTAAGCTTTTTTTGGAAGTTTTTTGCTGTTTTTGAGGGGCAATTTTCGGACTATTTTATGTCAGTTTTGGAGCCTCTTTTTATGATTTTTTTCTTGTAAAATCATTCGTTTTTATTGACCTATTTTTCATGTTTATTAATGTTTAGATTATTAACTATTCAAAACTAGATAAAAAGCAAAACCGTTAATCGAAAATACACTTTCTGAGCTTTTTAATGGAAAAATAAACACGTAAAGTATTGTAAAACAATATATTGTGATGGGTACTATACTTGGTATAATTTATAAATTGTATGTGGTATAATTAATAAAATGTATGTGTTCATGTGATTTTTATCAATAAAAACCCCAATCTTTGCAGTGTAATTATGATTTAAAAACGATCAAAAACGATGTTAAAACTGGTCCAAAAATTTCTGCAAATCAATCGCTACTCAGACATCAAAAATGAGTTCAAGGATCTGTTTTTGTCTCATCCAAATTATCCGAGTTTGTTTGCCATTACAGATTCGTTTGATTTGCTTTCTGTGGAGAATGCAGCAGTAAGAGTTTCGAAAGAGCAGATTGAAGATTTGCCTTCAAACTTTTTGGCGTATTTTAAGGACGAATTAATTTTGGTCGAAAAGATTAAAAGCGGTGTTAGAATCACAACCACAAAAAAAGGAACGCAAAAATTATCTTATGATAAATTCCTTTTGGACTGGAATGGTGTTATTGTTGCCATTGAGCCAAACAATGTAGTAGCAAGAGAGAATCTAAAAGTGGAATATAATTGGTTGAAATATTTTATGCCACTTGGACTTGTAGCAGGATTGTCTTTTTTCTATAATCGTTTTGATCTTTTTAGCGCTTCGTTTTTGGTAACATCGGTTCTTGGTTTAGTTGTAAGTATATTTATTGTGCAAGAGAAATGGGGAGTTAAAAACACAGTAATTTCTAAATTTTGTAATTTAAGTTCTAATTCTTCTTGTCACGCTGTAATAAGTTTCAATGATGATATTGCCAATAGATGGTTGAGTTTTTCAGATTTGCCTTTGCTTTTCTTTAGTTCAAGTATCGTTGCAATATTAGTTCAGCCTTTAAGCTCATCTATTTTTGTTGGATTTTTAAGTCTGTTGGCTATTCCAATAATAGTATGTTCTATCTGGATTCAAAAATTTGAGATTCAAAAATGGTGCATCATGTGCCTAGCAATATCATTTTTAATATTGGTTCAGAGTATTGTTTGGTTTTCATCAGATCTTTTTACGTTGAGTTTTAGTTTCAATGAAATTTTTCCTTACGTATTTTCTTTATTGCTTTTAATCCCAATTTGGGCAGCAGTTAAAGTGATGATCAGAAAAATGCTTGACAATGAAAGTTCTTTAAAAGAGCTGAAAAAATTTAAAAGAAATTATTCGTTATTAAACTTCTTATCTAAAAAGGTAAAATATACAAAAGGATTTGAAGATTTAAGAGGTTTGACATTTGGGAATAAAAATGCAGGAGTAAAACTTTCTGTAATTCTTAGCCCAAGCTGCGGACATTGTTATAAAACTTTTCAAGAAGCTTTTGATCTAGTATTGAAGTTTCCAGACAAAATATTTTTGAACGTTCTTTTTAATATTAATCCAGAAAACAACGACAATCCTTATAAAGCTGTTGTTGAAAGACTTCTAACTATAAACAGAACAACACCTGGAAAAACAGTTGAAGCAATTTCAGATTGGTATATAAAAAGAATGCCACACAAAAAATGGCTTAAAAAATGGAATGTTGATTCTGTAAGCATGATGATAAATCAGGAAATTCAGAAACAATACGATTGGTGCTCTATGAACAATTTTAATTATACACCGATTAAAATTGTAAACGAAAGGCTGTTTCCAAATGAATATGAATTGAACGAGTTGAAATATTTCTTAAATGATTTTGTAGAGGAAGTTCAAGTTTTGGAAAAAATAGCTTAAGAAGAATAAACAGAAGTTTCGACTGTTAAAAATAGAAACGGTTAACCCAAATTAAAAAACCTGCAGACATGTTAAAGAACATTTTGAAATTGAAAGGTGCAGTAGAATTGACTGCGAGTGAGCTAAAAACAATAAATGGAGATCATGCTCCAATTTGTGAGGACGGATTTAAAGCTAAAAGATGTACAGAATTTGGGACTGTGCCAGCATACTGGAACTGCATACCAAATAATTACGTTGGAAGCTGCTAAAGAAGATTTTTTGAGCATCAAGTTGTTGAATATTTGAGGCTTAATCCCAGAAAACGTAAATAACTAGTTATGTTAGAAAAAATTTTAAAAAGCAAAGAAACAAGAAAGCTGACAAAAAAAGAGCAGAAAAACATTTTGGGTAGTGAATATTCACAAGAGCTCAATTGTAATGATGCCGGTGTCGAGAAATATTATGCTTGCTAATTTTAATTTTAAAATAGTAACAGAGAAAAACGACTCTATTGCTATCTAAAAAGAATGGTACTAAATTATGCTAAAAAAGATTTTAAACCTAGAAGGTGTTCAGTTCATTAACAAAAGTGATCAGAAAACCATAAAAGGAGGAATTCCAGAATGCTGGGTTTATGCTTTGCAAGCAGGATGCATTTTAATACCGCCAGGCGAAACTTGTCCGCTAAATACATCATCAGGTATTTGTGATACAAGTCGTCTTTGTTGTTGATTTTTAACTTTTTTAAAAGTAACCGATATAGCCTTATTTAGAATTTAGTCATGTTTTTTTTGAATGTATAGGCGCTCGATCGTGGAACATTGAGCATATTCTCAGTATTGATGATTGGTACTGAGATTCTTAGGAGTTGGCCGCTGGGTTAGTTTTATTTGGTTAGGGTAACCGCGGCCATGTCCTAAAGAAATTGTGTTGCTAAAATTTGTTTTTAAATATGAAACAGAGAAGATTTATATCTTCTCTGTTTTTTTATGGATTAACAAGAATTTTTTTTCTTAAATTGGTCGGGAATAAATCAAACTAAATTGAAAAAATTCACTCATTATAGACAAGCAGATCGCAAAGATTGTGGCCCTACATGTTTAAAAATTATTGCTAAATATTACGGTAAAACAATCAATATTCAGGAGTTGAGAGATTTTAGCGAAACAACTCGTGAAGGAAGCAATTTGCTTTTTCTTAGTGACGCTGCCGAGAAAATCGGATTTAGAACTCTAGGTGTAAAATTGTCTATAAAAAGAATTGAAGAAGCTCCGCTGCCTTGCATTCTGCATTGGAATAAAGACCATTATGTGGTGCTTTATAAAATTAAAAAAGGCAAATATTATATTTCAGATCCTGCTTTTGGCCTTTTAGAATACAATAAAGAAGAGTTTGCGAAGTTTTGGATCGGTAATAATGCTGATGAAGAAACAAAAGAAGGAATCGCATTATTGATAGAAGCAACACCTAAGTTTTTTCAATCTGATTTTGATAAAGAAGAGAATTCAGGACTCGGTTTTAAATTTCTTTCCCAATATCTATTTCAATACAAATCATTTCTTATTCAGCTTGCTATCGGACTATTTGCGAGCAGTTTACTCAATCTGATTTTTCCGTTTTTGACTCAAAGTATTGTCGATGTCGGAATCCAAAATCAGAATATACATTTTATTTATTTAATTCTCTTTGCAATGCTTTTCGTTTTTGCAGGAAGAACAGGATTAGAGCTCATTAGAAGCTGGATTTTACTTCATTTATCGACTCGGATTAATATTTCTCTTATTTCAGATTTCTTCATCAAATTGATGAATTTGCCTATTTCTTTTTTTGACGTAAGAATGACAGGAGATATTATGCAGCGCATAAACGATCATCGGCGTATCGAAAAAATATTAACCACATCTTCGCTTAATGTTCTCTTTTCTGTGATTAATATGTTTGTTATGGGAGCTGTTTTAGCCTATTTCAATCTGCAAATTTTTTTAGTCTTTTTTGCGGGAAGTTTACTTTATTTTGGCTGGATCGTTCTGTTTTTAAAAAGAAGAGAAGTATTAGATTATAAGCGATTTGCGGAAGTTTCAAACGAACAGAGCAAGGTGATGGAACTCATAAACGGAATGCAGGAAATTAAGCTTCATAACGCCGAAAAACAAAAGCGTTGGGGTTGGGAATATGTTCAGGCAAGACTTTTTAGAGTTTCGATAAAAGGACTGGTTTTAGAACAGACGCAGACCATTGGTTCTTCAATTATAAATGAATTAAAAAATATATTTATCATTTTTCTATCGGCCAAATTGGTAATCGATGGTTCTATAACTCTCGGTATGATGCTTGCCATAAGCGCCATTGTAGGGAGTTTAAATGGCCCGATTACGCAATTAATCGAATTTGTAAGAGAATTGCAGGATGCAAAAATTTCGTTGGCCAGATTGTCTGAAATTCATGAAAAAGAAGATGAAGTGCAACAGGAAATTAGCCAGACCAATGATGTTCCGCAAAATGTAGATATCGAAATTAAAAATCTTTCTTTTAGGTATTTAGGTTCAGATACTCCGGTTTTAGATAATTTAAGTTTGTTAATTCCGTGCAATAAAGTGACTGCGATAGTCGGCGTTAGCGGAAGCGGAAAAACAACTTTAATGAAACTGCTTTTGAAGTTCTATGAACCCGAAAAAGGAGAAGTTCTTATTGGAAATGCACAGCTAAAAAATATATCGCAAAGTGCCTGGAGATCTAATGTTGGCGCGGTAATGCAAGAAGGTTTTATTTTTAGCGATACCATTGCCAACAATATTGCTTTTGGAGTGGATAAAGTTGATAAAGAGAAATTGCTCTATGCAGTAGATGTGGCAAATATTAAAGAATATGTCAGTGAATTGCCTTTGGGTTTTAATACCAAAATAGGAGCAGAAGGGCTGGGAATGAGCACCGGACAAAAGCAGCGTTTATTAATCGCAAGAGCGGTTTATAAAAATCCTGAAGTTTTATTTTTTGATGAAGCGACTTCGGCATTAGATGCCAATAATGAAAAGGAAATTATGAAAAAGCTCGATGTTTTTTTCAAAGATAAAACCGTGGTTGTAATTGCGCATCGACTGAGTACGGTTATGAATGCAGATCAGATTGTGGTTTTAGACAAAGGAAAAATCATCGAAATCGGAAGCCATTCAGCATTGGTGGAACAAAAAGGGAATTATTTCGAATTGGTAAAAAATCAACTTCAATTAGGAAATTAATCATGAACGAAGATACATTTGAATTAAGAAGCGAAGAGGTTCAGGATATCTTGACCAAAGTGCCACATTGGATGATACGATGGGGAACTGTTTTGATATTTGCCATTATTATCATGCTGTTTTTTGTTTCTTGGTTTGTCAAATATCCCGATGTTGTGAAAACTGAAATTGTAATTACAACTAATATTCCGCCAGAGAAAATAGTGTCAAAATCTTCTGGACGCATTGAAGCCATTTTAGTTAAAAACAAAACACTGGTTTCTAAAAACAGCACATTAGCTATTATTGAAAACACGGCCAATTACAAAGATGTTTTTCTTTTAAAAAGTATTGTAGACGGTTATAATATTAATAATCCAAAAAAAGAATTTCCTTTCGATGTTTTAAAAAATACACAATTGGGAGAGATTGAAAGCGCTTTTGCTATTTTTCAAAAAGATTATCAGGCGCAGGAACTGAATAAAGATCTGCATCCTTTTCAAGTCGAAAGGAGCGCGCAGCAATCTGAAAAAATTCAAATAACAGAAAGATTAGAGATTCTGCAGCAGCAGAAAGGAATTAACGAAAGAGAATTGGAACTTCAAAAAAATGAAGTTGCCCGTTTTGAAACCTTATTCAATAAAGGTATTGTTTCGGCTCAGGAAATGGAAGTTAAAAAACTAACTTTTCTTCAAGCGCAAAAGAATTATAGAAGCTTATTGTCGTCAATTTCCCAATTAAGGTCTTCTTTGATTGACAACACAAAATCGAGTCAGAATTCGCAAATAAATAGCACTAAAGAAGAAGCTAATCTTGGGCGCAGTGTTTCACAATCTTTTTATCAGTTAAAAAAAGTAATACGCGATTGGGAATTGGCCTATGCGCTGAAATCTTCAATCAGCGGTAAGGTTACTTTTCTGCAGGTTTGGAATGAAAATCAGACCATAAATGTTGGCGATAATGTATTTTCTATTATTCCAGACGCAAAAAATAGTTTTATTGGAAAAGTGAAAGCTCCAGCTTTGAATTCTGGAAAAATAAAAGTAGGGCAAAGAGTCAACATTCGTTTGGCAAATTACCCGGATCGCGAATTTGGCGTGCTGAAAGGCGAAATCAAAAATATTTCTCTAGTACCAGATAAAGATGGAAATCTACTGATTGATGTTGCACTTCCAAAAGGACTAAAAACATCTTACGATAAACAGATCACTTTTCAGCAGGAAATGAAAGGAAGCGCAGAAATTGTAACCGAAGATTTGCGCCTTATTGAACGAATTTTATATCAATTTAAAAACATTTTTGAACAAGTTTAACCAATAACGATAACTAACCAGCCACAAATTTTAAATGAAAAAAACACTACTCATTGCTTTTGTATTATTATTTCAATTTTCTTTTTCTAAACCAATAACCGAAATCCAAAAGTTAGCGACAGCTTGCAAAGTCTGGGGTTTCTTAAAGTATTATCATCCGAATGTTGCTGATGGAAGTAAAAATTGGGATGATCAGTTGTTTCAGATTTTACCGAAAGTAGAAGAAGCGAAGACTTCTGAGGAATTTTCGTTAGTTATTGAAAACTGGCTTTCTTCGTTGGGAGAAGTTAAAGCGAATGAAACAAGAAAATCTCTTCTGAAAAAAGAGTATTTCGATAAGAATTTTGATTTGTCTTGGATTAGTAAAAATGATTTGTTTTCTAAATCTCTTTCTCAAAAATTAAAATTTATTGAAGAAAACAGAATTCAAGGCAAACAATATTACGTGAATTTTGAGCTTAATACAGGAAATACACCTCTTCAGTTTAATAACGAAATAAAATATGCTGATTTTAAATGGACGGATAAAAATTTACGTCTTTTAGCTGTTTTTAGATATTGGAATTACATCGAATATTTTTTTCCATACAAATATCAAATGGATGAAAATTGGGATAAAGTGTTGACAGAAATGCTTCCAAGATTTTATGCGCCAGATTCTGAAAAAGATTTTGATTTGGCAATGCGCGAAATTTCCATAAAACTAAATGACACTCATGCTTCGACTAGCATGCCTCAATTATTCGAATATTTTGGAGATAAATTTATTCCGGCTGATGTTAGTATTATAGATGAAAAAGCAATTGTAGTTAGCTTAAAAAATGATTCTTTAGCAAAAGTTAGCGATATTAAAATTGGGGATGTATTTACGAAAGTTAATGGAAAAACGATAGCAGATCTTTTAAAAGAAAACAGAAAATATGTTGAAGGATCTAATGAACCATCTGTTTTAAAAAATGCTTATTGGACTATTTTTAATGGAAAATCAGATGTGGTAGAAGTAGAGTTTATTCGAAATGGAAAGTCTGAAGTGAAATCTATTAAACGCTACAAATATCAAGATTTAAAAATTAAGTTTCCAAAACAGGAAAAATGGAAAATTTTAGAAGGAAATATTGGCTATGTTAATTATGATGCATTAGAAGAAAGTGATGTTCCAGATTTGATATCGGCATTAAATAACACAAATGCTGTTATTTTTGATAATCGAGAACGCCCGCACGATGTAATGTATGCAATTTCAGATTGGTTAAATTCGGAGCCGAAAGAATTTGTAAAATTCTTAGATCCAGATGTGAGTTATCCAGGGCGTTATTTATGGAGAAACGAAATTTTAAAGTGTGGAAAAAATAATCCAGAGCATTACAAAGGAAAAGTAATTGTTTTAATAAATGAAAAAGCAGTAAGCCATGCAGAGCTTAACGCGATGAGTTTGCAAACTGTTCCGAAAGTTAAAGTAATTGGAAGTCAGACAGGCGGTGCAGATGGTGCAAATTATAGATTTTTAATCATTAAAGGATTTAGTTCGTCGTTTACTTGTTTTGGTGTTTTTTACCCAAATAAGAAAGAAACACAACGAATTGGAATTGTTCCTGATATTGAAGTAAAACCAACTATTTTAGGAATTCAGCAAGGAAAGGATGAGGTTTTGGAAAGAGCTGTTCTTTTTGCTAAAAATGGAAAATAATGATTTATAATTTGCAAAATCAATATATGAAAAAGATCATCTTTTTTGCTTTAATGCTTTTAGGGGCTTTAAGTTATGCTCAAAAATTAGATTGTAGTAAATTTAAGAATATCAAATTTGGCGCGCCAGCATTTCCGAATGAATATATTATTCGAAAAGATTCAATTCAAGAAGGTTATATGGATGGAAAGGTGCAAACCGTTTGGACTGTCAAATGGTTAACAGGTTGTAAAGTTGAAGCAGTTTGTGTTAAAAATTTCGGATCACCAGATATTAAAGTTGGAGACCGATATATTTCTGAATTTATTGATATCTCTGATGATTGTTTCACCGTTTCGATGCTTTATTTTGATGGTCAAAATCCAAACGGAATGGATTTTACGCGAGGTTTTTGCATCATGAAAGATTAACTTCTAAACTATAATCTTTGTCAAAGTTTTAAACTTTGACAAAGATGTTTTTACATCTTTAAATAAAAATCTTTAGTCAGTTCAATATATTCTGGGGTATAAACATGACGATCGATTTCGATAATTAATTCATCGATTTCAATTTCAGCAGTTTCATTTCGGCTAAAAGCCAATAAACTACGTTTGGTTTCAGATTTTGGAGTGCCTTTTACTCGGGTAATTTTTGAGGGATATAATTCGAATTCTTTTGCTAAAGCCGTAAATTTTTCTTCTTCTTTGAAAGGAATAATTATAGCCAGAATTCCATTTTCTGAAAGTAATAAATCGGCAGCTTCAACAATCTCTTCAAAAGGCATTGCATCTTGAAAACGAGCTAAATCGCGTTGTTCGTTTTCAGTTTTATAATCTTCAGCATAAAAAGGCGGATTCGAAACAATCAAATCATATTCGTCTTCAGGTTCTTCGATAAACTCATCCAAACCAGCATGAAAACAGAATAATCGATCGCCCCAAGGAGAAGTTTCAAAATTTTCTACAGCTTGTTCGTAAGCGTCTTCATCAATTTCAAGCGCATCAATTTGTTCCGCATGACTTCTTTGTGCCAGCATTAAAGCAATAATTCCAGTTCCAGCACCAATATCCAAAACACTAAACGGATTATGATGAACAGGAGCCCAAGCGCCAAGTAAAACACCATCTGTGCCTACTTTCATAGCGCAACGATCTTGATTGATAGAGAATTGCTTAAATTTAAACATGATGAAAATTTTTAAGTTCAGTTAGAAAACTGAACACTTAAAACTGTGACTGAATACTTCTTAAAGGTACATTTCCACAAGACCTTCAGGAAGATCCATGATTACTTTTTTGTTCTCGCGATCAATTTTCACAAGGAAATTATCGATCATTGGAACTAAGATTTCAACTTCGCCATTTAAAACTTCAAAAAGAGGCTGAGCAGTTGAATCATTTATAGAAGTTATTTTTCCGAAAACGCCTAAACGTTTGTCTTCGATTTCAAAACCAATAACTTCGTGGAAGTAAAATTTGTTGCCTGTAAGTTTTGGCAACATAGTTAAAGGAAGATAGATAGCGTTTCCAACAAGTGCGTCTGCATCTTCTTCGTTGTTTACATCTTCAAAACGAACTCTTAAAAAATCGTTTTTGTGTAAAGAACTAGTTTCAATAAAAAAAGGAACCAAGTGTTTGTTGTGTTCAACAAACACTGATTCCAGATTTTCGTATAACTCAGGTTCGTCTGTGTCTAAATAGATCAGAACTTCACCTTTGAAACTAAATTTTTTAGCGATTTTACCTAAATAAAAACAGTCTTCTTTACGCATTATCGCTAAGTAAAATTATGCTTCAGTTGTTTCGTTATTCTCTTCAGCAGCAGGAGCTTCTTCAGTAGCTTCAGCAACTTCTTCTGTAGCCTCAGCAGCTTGTGCAGCGGCAGCAGCTTCAGCTTGAGCAGCAGCGGCATCAGCAACACGTTTAGCGTTAACTTCTTTCTCTGCTTTTAATGCTGTAGCTTTAGCATCAGCTTTAGCTTTAGATAAACCATCTTTTTTAGCATCAACTTTACCAGCTTTTGCTTCTAACCATGCAGTTAATTTAGCATCTGCTTGCTCTTGTGTTAAAGCACCTTTACGAACTCCTCCATCAAGGTGGTGTTTCAATAAAGCACCTTTGTAAGAAAGGATAGCTCTTGCAGTATCAGTTGGTTGAGCACCATTGTGTAACCATTTAACTGCGCTGTCAAGGTTTAACTCAACAGTTGCTGGGTTAGTGTTTGGATTGTAAGTACCGATTTTCTCTAAGTATTTACCATCTCTTTTTGAGCGTGCATCTGCAGCTACTACCCAGTAAAAAGGTTTTCCTTTTTTACCGTGTCTTTGTAATCTAATTTTTACTGACATAATCTAATTGATTAAATTTTGAGGTACTCGACCTCTGTTAATTAAGGGCGCAAAGATATAATTTTTTTACGAAAAACACGTTTTAAAAGTCATTAAATATATCGGAGCTGTTTTTTTAGCATTTTTTTGACTTTTTAATTGAAGTATTGGGCTCTTAAATGCAATACTTTTGTATCAAATTCATTTTAAATATGAAAAAATACTTTTACTTTTTATCGTTTTTACTTCTGTTTGTGTCCTGTGAAGAGGATATAAAATTTAATAATCCAGCTTTTCAAACCTTAAAAGACAATACTTTTTGGCGGGCTCAAGTTTATCAAGCCGGAGCAGAATCAAATGGTTCTTTTATTATTGAAGGTGCTTTAGGCTTAGAACAAATAAGTTTTCAGCTTCCTGAACCATTTGAAAAAACATTTGTTTTAGGTGTAGATGATGCTACAAAAGTGATTTATAAAAACAGGTATAAAGGGCAAGAAGCAGAATTTAGTACAGGAGCAGGTAAAGGAAATGGAGAAATCATCGTTACAGAATATAATACAGTTGAAAACACTATTTCTGGCACGTTTAAATTTACAGCAGTTAATGCTGATTCTGGAGCCGAAAAACAAACAATGCATTTTTCGGAAGGCGTATTTTACAAAATTCCAATAACACCGCAAGAGAATTTTAATCTTGTCAATTCTAATTAAAAAAGGGATCAGCTTTATGTTGATCCCTTTTTTGTTGTTTTTGTTTCAGGTTTCACGTTCCAACAACTTGAAACTTTAAACCTGAAACAAATAAACTATTATATGTTAGCAGCTAACCAGTCACCAACTTCTTTAGTACCGTAAGCTTTTCCTCCGTTAGCTAAATCTTCAGTAACTACTCCAGCTTCTAAAGCTTTGTTTACAGCATCTCTCATTGCTTTTCCTTCTTCCATCAATCCGAAGTTTTCGAACATCATAGCAGCCGATAAAACAGTAGCCATTGGATTTGCAATGTTCAATCCTGTAGCTTGTGGATATGAACCGTGAATAGGCTCAAATAAAGACACTTCAGCTCCCATAGATGCAGAAGGCATTAATCCCATTGAACCAGAAATTACAGAAGCTTCGTCAGTTAAGATATCTCCAAATAAATTCTCAGTAATTAAAACGTCATAAGAATTTGGCCACTGAACCAAACGCATTGCAACAGCATCAACAAACTCGTATGAAACTTCAACTTCTGGATAATCTTTTTCCATAGCTTGAACCGTTTCTCTCCACAAACGAGAAGTTTCCAAAACGTTTGCTTTATCAACGCAACATAGTTTTTTAGAACGTGTCATTGCTAATTCGAAACCTTTTTTAGCTAAACGTTGTACTTCAGCTCTTGTGTAAACACAGTTGTCGAAAGCAGTGTCGCCACCGTCTTTTCTTCCTTTTTCACCGAAGTAAATTCCACCAGTTAATTCTCTTAAGAAAACTAAATCAGTTCCTTCGATTCTTTCTCTTTTTAAAGGAGATTTATCTAATAAAGAAGGGAATGTAAAAGTTGGTCTTACGTTTGCAAACAAACCTAATGCTTTACGCATTTTCAACAAACCTTGCTCTGGACGTACCGGCGCAGAAGGATCGTTATCATATTTAGGGTGACCGATCGCTCCAAAAAGAACGGCATCAGCATTTTTACAAACTTCGTGTGTTGAATCTGGATAAGGTTCACCTACTGCATCAATTGCGGCAGCACCAGTTAAGGCTGGTTTCCAAGTAATTTCATGTCCAAATTTTTGTGCAACAGCATCTGATACTTTTACCGCTTGATCAATTACTTCTGGTCCAATTCCATCTCCGGCTAAAAGGGCTATGTTTAATTTCATTCTATATTTTTTTAAAAGGTTTAAAGGTTCAAAGGGACAAAGGTTCAAAGGGTGTTGGGATTAAAACTATATTTTAGCCTTTGTCCCTTTGTCCCTCTGAACCTTTGTTCCTATATTTAAGTTATAATGTTAAGCATTTTCTGCGTTGCAATAATCGCTGCAACGGTTTGATCTGAATCTAATCCGCGGGTTTTGAATTCTTTTCCGTTGTTTACCCATGTAATAATGGTTTCGCACAACGCATCAGAACTACTTCCTGGCGGGATTCTTACGGCATAGTCAATCAGTTTAGGAAGCGTTAGTTTTTTGCTTTTGTAAATTTTCGATAAAGCATTCATAAAAGCGTCAAACTGACCGTCTCCTTGCGCGTTTTCTTCGATTAGTTCTCCGTTTAAATTTAAAGATAAAGTCGTCGATGGGCGCATTCCTTTAGAATGAACCAGCATATAAGAATTTATGGTAATTTTTTCTTCGTAAGTATGGCTGTCCAAAACATCAGAAATAATGTATGGAAGATCTTCCTTAGTTACGGTTTCTTTTTTGTCGCCCAATTCGATAATTCTTTGAGTAACCAATTTCAGATCTTCGTTGTTTAATTTTAAACCTAATTCCTGAAGGTTCTTTTCGATATTGGCTTTTCCTGAAGTTTTTCCTAGAGCATATTTTCTTTTTCTTCCAAAACGTTCTGGAAGAAGATCATTGAAATAAAGATTGTTCTTGTTGTCTCCATCGGCGTGAATTCCAGCTGTCTGAGTAAAAACGTTATCTCCTACAATTGGCTTATTTGCAGGAATTCTATAACCTGTAAATGTTTCAACCAATTTGCTTACAGAATACAATGAAGTTTCTTTTACGTTGATCTTTACTTGTGGTAAATAATCGTTGATAACTGCAACGGTACTTTCAAGAGGTGCATTTCCAGCACGTTCTCCCATTCCGTTTACCGTAACGTGAAGTCCGTTGATTCCTGCTTTTATTGCTTCCATTACATTGGCAACGCTTAAATCGTAATCGTTATGTGCATGAAAATCAAAGTGGATTTGCGGATATTTCTCTTTAATTTTCGAAATAAATTCAAAAGTTAAAGACGGAATTAAAACCCCTAAAGTATCAGGGAGTAAAACTCTTTTAATTGGCTGAGTTGATAAAAACTCCAAAAATTGAAACACATATTCAGGAGAATTTCGCATTCCGTTGCTCCAATCTTCCAAATAAACATTGGTTTCAATGCCATTTTCTTTTGCTAAAGCAATAATTTGGGCAATTTCAGAAAAATGCTGTTCAGGAGTTTTTTTCAACTGATGCGTTAAGTGATTCATTGAGCCTTTGGTCAACAAATTTTGCACTTTAGCACCAGCTTTTTTCATCCAATCGATTGAAACACCGCCGTCAACAAAAGTCAGAACTTCAATTCTGTTGGTGTATCCTTTTTCTTCAGCCCAAGAAGTAATGCCTTTTACAGCTTGAAATTCTCCTTCGCTTACGCGCGCCGAAGCAATTTCAATTCTATCAATATTTAATTCCTCCAACAATAATTGCGCAATGGTCAGTTTTTCTGCAGCAGAAAATGATACTCCTGAGGTTTGTTCACCGTCACGAAGCGTCGTATCCATTATTTCAATTTTTCTTTTTTCCATATTGATATTCTATATTTCTTTAATTTCGAAATGATAGCAGGTTTGTATTATTAATTTAGAAAGACCCGAGAGGTTTTGAAGCCTTTCGGGTCTAATAGACTGAATGATATTGCTATTAGTAAGGAAGTTTATCAGCGAAAGCTTTAATATCTTCTTTCATATCTTGTAAATAATCAATATCGTCAAAACCATTAATTAGGTTATTTTTTTTGTAACCATTAATAGCAAAAGACTCTTGCTCACCAGTTGACAATAAAGTAATTGTTTGGTTTGGAAGATTGATTTCTAATTCTGTATTTGGATCAGCGTCGATAGCTTTGAAAATATTAGCTAAAAATTCTGGGCTAATTTGTACTGGCAAAACACCAATGTTTAAACAGTTTCCTTTGAAGATATCTGCAAAGAAAGAAGAAACTACAGCACGGAATCCGTAATCGTAAACTGCCCATGCAGCGTGCTCTCTAGAAGATCCAGAACCGAAGTTTTTTCCTCCTACAAGGATTTTTCCGCTGTAAGTTGGGTTGTTTAAAACGAAATCTGCTTTTGGAGTATCGTCTCCATTGTATCTCCAGTCTCTGAAAAGGTTGTCTCCAAAACCTTCACGTTTTGTAGCTTTCAAGAAACGAGCCGGGATGATTTGATCTGTATCGACGTTCTCAATTGGCAACGGTACGCCGCTGCTTGTAAGTATATTAAATTTATCGTATGCCATTGTAATTTTTGATTTTAGATTAACGATTTCTGATTTTAGATTTGTTGGAATTTAAAATAGTAGGCGTTAATTTTTTTTGTAAAATGTAAATTGAAATTTTAAAGAGTTTTAATGGTCAACGAAATCTGAAATGCTTCGCCAGTTCGCTTTCGCTCGTGTCAAAAATCGTTAATCATCATTCTTAAATCTTTAAAAAAGCTCTCTCGGATCTGTTAGTTTTCCTGTAACAGCAGCGGCAGCAGCCATAATTGGACTTGCTAATAAAGTTCTAGAACCAGGACCTTGACGACCTTCAAAGTTTCTGTTTGAAGTACTTACTGCATATTTACCAGCAGGAACTTTATCATCGTTCATTGCTAAACAAGCAGAACATCCAGGCTGACGTAATACGAAACCAGCTTCTGTTAAGATATCTAAAATTCCTTCTTCTTTAATTTGCGCTTCAACAACGTGAGATCCAGGAACTAACCAAGCCGTAACATTATCCGCTTTTTTTCTTCCTTTTACAATTTCAGCGAAAGCTCTAAAATCTTCAATACGTCCGTTTGTACAGCTTCCTAAGAAAACGTAATCGATTTGTTTTCCGATCATTACGTCGTCTTCGTTGAAGCCCATGTAAGCTAAAGATTTTTTGTAAGTTTCCTCACCACCTTCAACTTCTTTTGCATTCGGGATATGTTTTGTAATACCAATTCCCATTCCAGGGTTAGTACCATAAGTAATCATTGGTTCGATGTCTTCTGCTTTGATATTTAATTCAGCATCAAATATAGCGTCAGCATCTGTTTTAAGTGTTTTCCAATACTCAACAGCTTTAGTCCAAGCTTCTCCTTTTGGAGCATATAATCTTCCTTCTAAGAAATCGAAAGTAGTTTGGTCAGGAGCGATCATTCCTCCACGAGCACCCATTTCGATACTTAAGTTACAAACTGTCATACGACCTTCCATAGTCATGTTTTCGAAAACATCACCAGCGTATTCGACAAAGTAACCTGTTCCGCCAGAAGTAGTTAATTGAGCAATAATGTAAAGCGCAACGTCTTTTGGTCCAACACCTTTACTAAGTTGTCCGTTTACGTTGATACGCATTTTCTTTGGTTTTGGCTGCATAATACATTGAGTAGAAAGCACCATTTCAACCTCAGATGTTCCGATACCGAAAGCGATAGCTCCAAAAGCACCGTGAGTAGACGTATGTGAATCTCCACATACAATAGTAGCACCAGGCAAAGTAATTCCATTTTCAGGACCAACTACGTGTACAATTCCATTTTTTTGGTGACCTAATCCCCAGTGAGAAATACCGTATTCAGTTGCATTGTCTTCAAGAGCTTTTAACTGATTAGCAGATAAAGGATCTTCTACTGGTAAATGTTGGTTTATAGTTGGTGTATTGTGGTCTGCAGTTGCAAAAGTACGTTCTGGGTATAAAACGTTAACGCCTCTTGATTTTAATCCTAAAAAAGCAACAGGACTCGTAACTTCATGAATGAAATGGCGGTCAATAAAAAACACATCTGGCCCATCTTCAATTTTACGCACAACATGTGAATCCCATACTTTGTCAAATAATGTCTTACTCATTTTTTATTTTTTTTAATTGTAATTTCTATAACCACAGCAATCTCCTGTTCATTATAATAGCAAAACAAAAGTAAAAAAAGATAAAAAAGCGTCAATTTCAATATTTCATTATATACGATACCCAAACTAAAATACAAATTGCCAATTGGCTTTTGCAACTTCAAATTTGATGGAAAAATGATTTAGAAATTGATTTTGTTTTTCTTTTTTACTCTTGATTTTGTTTGATTGCTTTTTGTTTTAATAGTTTGCAAATTTATCTCAAAAGCACTATAAAATATAAGTTTTTGTTTGAAAATATGTAACAAATTAAATAAAAATAGTAATAATTATCAATTTTGATTTCTCTTGAAAATGGATGTTTTTTTGCTTTTTTTGAGGTTTTAAATCTGTATTTTGAGTGTTATTTAGAATCAATAAAACAGCAAAATACTACGACATCCAAAAGATGAAAATTTATAAAAAATTAGGACTTTTAACACGAAAATTAAAGTCCTAGAAAAGTATTTTTTGAAGAGTTTTGTATGACTTAATTCAGGGAGTTTTTGAATTCCAAAGGCGTCAAGTTTGTTTTCTTTTTGAATAATTTGCTAAAAGACTGAGGATATTCAAAACCCAATTGATAGGCTATTTCTGCCACCGAAAGATTTGTAGTAATCAAGAAGTCCTTTGATTTTTCAATCAGTTTGGAATGGATATGCTGTTGCGCATTCTGTCCAGTTAAATTTCGAAGCATATCGCTCAAATAATGACTCGAAACATTAATTTGTGAAGCTAGAAATTCTACCGAAGGCAATCCTTTTTTTAAAGTTTCGGCATTACTAATGTAGTTGTCTAAAGTTTCTTCAACTTTAAGTAATAAATCGTGGCTGATGGTTTTTCTTGTAATGAATTGACGTTTATAGAAACGATTGCTGTAATTCAGTAGCACATCAATATAAGAAACAATCACGTCCTGACTCATTTCGTCAATTGCGGTATTGAGTTCGTTGTCAATGCTTTTTAATAATCCGATAATGATTGTTTTTTCGCTGTCAGAAAGATGAAGTGCTTCGTTGGTGTCATAAGAAAAGAAACCATATTTCTTGATGTTTTTTCCTAAAGGGTAATTTCGAATAAAATCTGGATGAAACAAAAGTGTATAACCGCCATATTCGGCGCCTTCTTCGTTTTCAGTAAAAATTAACTGATTAGGAGAAGCAAACATAAGTCCACCTTCATTAAAATCATAATAACCTTGACCGTAACCCATTTTGCCATTGGTGGAAAATTTATACGATATTTTATAGAAGTCAAGCATAAAAGAAAAATTTGCTAAATCTTCATTTATAACCAATTGCGTATTGTCTACCAAACTAATCATCGGATGAAGCGGTTTTGGCAGTCGAAGCAAATTATGAAATTGCGAGATAGAAGAGATTTTTGCTGGATTGTGGTTTTTCTTTTCCATGATATAAAGATATTAAAAATTGAAAAGTAATCAGGTTTTTCTAAAGTAGCTTCGGAGAAGCGAAATATTTATAGAAATCGTATTTAGTATTGAGGGTAAAGCTCCAGCGGAGCGAAATATACCTGTATTGCATTGAATATTTCGCTCCGCTGGAGCTTTTTTGTCGCCGAATGATTGAATTTCTATAAATATTTTGCTCCGCTGGAGCTTAATAATAGAGTGTGTTACATAGTTTTAAAAACACTCTCAAGAATTATTATGCTCCCAAAAATTGTTTTCCAAACTCAGTACGAAAAGCTTCGTCTCCTAATTCTAATCTTTGTTTATAAAGCGCTTTTGCGTCTTCTCCAGCAACATATCTCAGTTTTGTTTTTCCGTCTGTTGCGGCTTCATAAACGACATCGGCAATTTGTTCTGGTGTTGATGCCATTTCAAACATGGTTTCAACATTTGCAAATAAGCTTTTAGTCATTGCTTCGTATTCTGGCATTGCGCCTGTGTCGAGTGAACCGTGAAGGAATTCTGTTTTAATTCCGCCTGGAGAAACCGTTTTAATATTTATTCCGAACGAATTTAATTCAAAAGCCATGCTTTCGCTCCAGCCTTCTAATGCCCATTTTGTTGCGTGATAAACCGAGCTTAAAGGAAAAGCAATCAATCCGCCGATCGAAGTTGTCGAAATAAATAAACCGCTTTTTCTTTCTCTGAAATAAGGAATAAAAGCGTTTGTAACACGAATTACGCCCAATAAATTAGTGTCTAATTGTTTTGTGATTTGAGCATCTGAAAGACTTTCCAATGGTCCCATCAATCCATAACCAGCATTGTTGTAAACGACATCGATATCACTTAATTCAAGTGCTTTTTTAACTGTGGTTTGAATTTGATCATAATTGGTAACGTCTAAAGGCAAAAGCGTGACATTTTTCAATTGAGAAAGTTCTGTTTCTTTTTCAGGAGTTCTCATGGTTGCGATTACATTCCATCCTTTTTGTTGGAATAATTTTGCTGTTGCTTTTCCTAAACCTGATGATGCGCCTGTGATAAAAATTGTTTTCATGATTATTATTTTTTAATTGTTATAATTTGATGAAGCAAAGTTCAGGATACACCACAGTTTAAAAGTGTTCATTTTGGAGCAATGAGTGTTCAAAATGAATAATCGAATATTTTAAGAGAAAATGAATAGAATTAAATGACTTTTTTGAGGTTTTTAATGCTCTTTCATAATCATGTTAAAAATGCTTTTGTTAACAACTTTCATTTCGTTATTTCTGTAAAAAAAGCGTAAATTTGACTTCCTTCCATTTTTCATTTCGCATTTTGTTATGTTTCATGTTGTCAATGTTTTGCAATGTGAACGCTTTGGAATTTGGGACTTAAAATTTTGATTTTTACAACTCTATGTATTTAATATTCGATACCGAAACAACCGGATTACCAAAACGCTGGGATGCCCCAATTACAGATTCTGATAACTGGCCTCGCTGTATACAGATCGCTTGGCAGCTTCATGACGAAATGGGACAGCTTATCGAGCATCAGGATTATTTGGTAAAACCAGAAGGATTTAATATTCCGTACGACGCTGAACGTATTCACGGAATCTCTACTGAATTGGCTGAAGCCGATGGAATCACCTTGGCCGAAGTTTTAGAGAAATTCAATATTGCATTAAGCAAAACCAAATATATTGTTGGTCAGAATTTAGGATTCGACGTTAATATTATGGGAGCTGAATTCCATAGAATGGGAGTGGAATCTCAAATGAGTTCTATGCCAGTTCTGGATACTTGTACTGAAGTTACGGCTTCTTTATTACAGCTTCCTGGAGGTCGTGGAGGAAAATTCAAACTTCCGACTTTGACCGAATTACACAGCTATCTTTTCGATCAACCTTTCGCGGAAGCGCACAACGCAACTGCCGACGTTGAGGCAACTACGCGTTGTTTCTTAGAATTGGTTAGAAGAGAAATTTTTACAAAAGAAGAGCTTGACGTTCCGAAAGAGTATTTCAAAGAATTTCAAGAAAGAAATGCGGAGCCATTTAAGCTTATTGGTTTAAAACACATCAACTTAAAAGCGGCTTCTGATAAAATCAGAGAACAGCTTAAAGCGCTTGCTGGAGAAGGTCAGCAGACTGTTGTTTCAGAAGAAGAAAAAGCTGATTTTAAAGCAGCAAAATTCGCGCATTTACACAATCATACTCAATTTTCGGTTTTGCAATCGACTATCGGAGTTGGGAATATTGTGGCCGCTTCCGCGAAAAACGGAATGCCAGCCGTGGCTATGACAGATACAGGAAACATGATGGGAGCTTTCCATTTTGTGAGTGCTGTTATGAACCACAACAAAGCGGCTTCTGGAAAAAATAAAGCATTGGTTGAAGCAGGAGAAGAACCAACAGAAACTGAGGTGAAACCTATTGTAGGTTGTGAATTTAATATCTGTGACAATCACTTAGATAAAAGCAAAAAAGACAACGGTTATCAAGTTGTTTTAATGGCTAAAAATAAAGCAGGATATCACAACTTAGCTAAAATGGCTTCGATTGCCTATACTGACGGATTTTATTATGTTCCGAGAATTGACAGAAAGATCGTTGAGCAATACAAAGGCGATATCATGGTTTTGTCTGGGAATTTATATGGAGAAATTCCGAGTAAAATCTTGAATATTGGTGAAAACCAAGCCGAAGAAGCTTTGATTTGGTGGAAAGAACAATTCGGCGAAGATTTCTACTTGGAAGTTATGCGCCACAATCAGGAAGATGAAAATCGTGTGAACAAAACCCTGATTGAGTTTTCTCAAAAACACAATGTCAAATTAATTGCGACTAATAATACTTATTATTTAAATAAAGAAGATGCCAATGCGCACGATATTTTATTGTGTGTAAAAGACGGTGAAAAACAAGCTACGCCAATTGGTCGTGGTCGTGGTTACCGTTACGGACTTCCAAATCAGGAATACTATTTCAAGTCGCAAGACGAGATGAAAAAGCTTTTTGCTGATTTGCCAGAAGCGATTATTAATATTCAAGAAATTATAGATAAGGTTGAAGGATATTCGCTTTATCGTGATGTATTGCTTCCAAAATTCGAAATTCCTGACGAATTTATGGTGCCTGAAGATGAGGAAGATGGCGGTGTTCGTGGAGAAAATAAATACTTGCGTCATCTTACCATGGAAGGTGCAAAAAGAAGATATGGCGAAATTACAGAATCGATTCAAGAACGTCTTGATTTTGAATTAATGACGATTTCGAATTCAGGATATCCGGGTTATTTCTTGATTGTACAGGATTTCATCGCCGAAGCCAGAAAAATGGACGTTTCGGTAGGACCTGGGCGTGGTTCTGCAGCGGGTTCAGCCGTTGCCTATTGCTTAGGAATTACCAATATTGACCCAATTAAATACGACTTACTTTTTGAGCGTTTCCTAAATCCTGACCGTGTATCGATGCCCGATATTGATATCGACTTTGATGACGAGGGTCGTGGACGTGTAATGGAATACGTAATCAACAAATACGGTCAAAAACAGGTGGCGCAGATTATCACTTATGGTAAAATGGCAACCAAATCGGCGATTCGTGATACGGCTCGTGTACTGGATTTACCATTATTTGAAGCCGATAGAATTGCAAAATTGATTCCGGGAATGATGCCGTCAAAATGGAATTTAGCGCGTTTTATTTCGGAGAGTGAAGAGGAAGTTAAAAAAGCCCTTCGTTCGGATGAATTTGACAATGTAAAAGAATTAATTGCGATTGCCAATGAAGATGATTTGGCAGGAGAAACCATTCAACAGGCAAAAATCCTTGAAGGATCGATGCGTAATACGGGAATTCACGCCTGCGGGGTAATCATTACACCGTCGGATATTACGAATTACGTTCCTGTAACGACTGCAAAAGATTCGGATTTATATGTAACACAGTTCGATAACTCGGTTGCAGAAAGTGCCGGATTGCTGAAAATGGACTTCTTGGGTCTGAAGACCCTTACGCTGATAAAAGATACCGTAAAACTGGTAAAATACAGAACCAATATTGATCTCGATCCCGATACTTTCCCGATTGATGATGAAGAAACGTATGCGCTTTTCCAAAGAGGTGAAACCGTTGGAATCTTCCAATACGAGTCGCCTGGGATGCAGAAATACATGAAGGATCTGAAGCCGACGGTATTTGGAGATTTAATTGCCATGAACGCATTATATCGTCCGGGACCTTTGGAGTATATTCCTTCTTTCGTTCGAAGAAAAAATGGTGACGAAGAAATCAAATACGATTTAGATGCCTGTGCCGAATATTTATCAGAAACTTACGGAATTACAGTTTACCAAGAGCAGGTAATGCTTTTGTCTCAGTCTTTGGCAGGATTTACAAAGGGTGAGGCCGACGTCTTGCGTAAAGCGATGGGTAAGAAACAAAAAGATGTACTTGATAAAATGAAGCCGAAGTTTGTTGAACAAGCAGCAGCAAAAGGCCACGATGCCAAAGTTCTAGAGAAAATCTGGAAAGACTGGGAAGCCTTTGCGAGTTACGCCTTCAACAAATCGCACTCGACTTGCTATGCTTGGATTGCGTACCAAACGGCGTATTTGAAAGCGCATTATCCTGCAGAATATATGGCAGCGGTACTTTCGAATAACATGAACGATATCAAACAAGTTTCGTTCTTTATGGAAGAATGCAAACGTATGGGATTACAAGTTCTTGGACCAGACGTAAACGAATCTTACTATAAATTCACCGTAAATGATGACTATGCCGTTCGTTTCGGAATGGGGGCGATTAAAGGAGTGGGTTCTGGAGCTGTAGAAACGATTGTAGAAAATAGAAAAGACGGAAGATATAAATCGATTTTTGATTTGGCGAAGCGAATAGATCTTCGTGCAGCCAACAAAAAAGCGATTGAGAATTTGGCATTGGCTGGAGGTTTTGATTCTTTTGAAGGAACAACCAGAGCGCAATATTTTCATGATGATGGTGACGGAATTACATTCTACGAAAAAGCAATGCGTTACGGATCGAAATTTCAGGAAAATGAAAACTCATCTCAGGTAAGTTTGTTTGGAGAAGCCAGCGAAGTACAAATTGCCGAACCAGTTGTGCCTCCGTGTGAAGATTGGAGCACAATGGAAAAATTGGCAAAAGAAAAAGAAGTTGTCGGAATCTATATTTCGGGACATCCGCTTGACGATTTCAGGTTTGAAATGAAATATTTCTGCAATAACAAATTGGAATCGCTGAAAAGTATGAATGAATTTGTTGGGAAGAATTTACACTTTGCAGGAATTATCAATAACGTTCAACATCGTGTGGCTAAAAACGGAAAAGGTTGGGCAGCATTCAACTTAGAGGGCTACGATGAAAGTTATGAGTTTAAGATTTTCGGAGAAGAATATTTAAAATTCCGTCATTTCTTAATTCAAAATAATTTTGCCTTTTTGAAGATATTGATCAAAGACGGATGGGTAAATCATGATACAGGTAAAAAAACAGATCCTAGAATGCAGTTTGTTGAGATTCGACAATTGCAGGATATCTTGGAGGCTTTCGCCAAAAAGCTAATTGTTTTGCTCAATATTAAAGATCTTCATCCTGAATTTATTCATAAACTGAGTCATTTATTTAATGAAAACAAAGGAGATAATTCTGTGACTTTTGAAATCATGGAATTAGAAAAAGTGAAAAAATTGGTTGAGGTTGAAACCCCAACAGATTTTGCAGATTCTGAAGATGCTGTTTTTGAAGCTGATAATGAAAACGAAGATGCCGCCATTGAGGATACAAAAATACAAGAAGTAAATGAGGTCGAAGAGATAAAAGTAGTGACCAAATTGACCATGCCAAGTCGTCGTTTGAAGATTAAAATTTCAACTGAATTATTGCAGGAATTGGAGAAAATGCAGATTAATTTTAAATTGAACTAAAAAATTAACAGTTAAAATTTAAACACATGTTAATTTTTTATGTTAAAAATATGCATGCATAATAGTTTTTTAGTAATATTGCCCAAAATTACAACGTTTTCGTTCCAAGTCTAACTTCGCAAACTATAAGAATATGTTAAAATACTCTAAGTTTGTATAAATCAATAAATCAAAATTATGAAAAAGAACCTATTTTTATTAGGACTATTAGCTTGCTCTATGGTTTCAGTAGCGCAGACAACAGAAAAGCCAGAAAGCTGGTATTTCAAATTAGGAGGATCGTATTTCAATCAAACAGCTTCAACAGAGTTTCCAGAAGTAGGAGGACAAGCTCCAAATAGAGATGTATATTCAGGTACTTTAACAAGTAATAAATTGGTTTCAAGAGAAAGTATAACAGGTTCTTTTGGACAAGGATTCAGAAGTGGTATTACAGCTGGTTACCGTTTCTCTACTCGTTTAGGAGTTGAGATGTCTGCAAACTATTATATCAGTAATAGCAAAACAATGGCTCAAACAACAGACAGACTTTATGGATACGATCCAGCTACTACTGCTGCTACATACATTAGTTTTACAGCTGAGGGACAAATCAAAGCATTCGATTTAGCGCCTTCTATTGTAATGTTTTTAGGTGATGCGCATGGTTTTGAACCATATACTAAAGTTGGAGTTATTGTGCCAATTCATGGTACATTAGATATTAAAACAGATAGAGAGCTTTTGACTTACGTAGGTGCTAATCAAGTAGCTAAAAATAATATCTATTCTAAAGATGTAGTGAAACCAAATCCAACAATTGGTTTTATGGCTGCAGTAGGAACATCTTACAAATTAGGAAAACATATTTCTGCTTTTGCTGAGTTAGAGTACAGAAACTTTACTGTTCATGGTAAAAGTAAAGAAACTACAGAATATACTGTAAACGGACAAGATGCACTAGCAACTAGAAATACATCTCAAAGATATACTAACTATCATGAGAAATTAGATGTAAATTCTAATAACGCATTATTTAATCCAAACACAGCGACAAGTGATGCGACTGATACTACAAGACCAAATGATAAAATGGACGAGTTAAGCTCTTACGTGGGAATTTCAGGTTTAGGATTAACATTAGGGATCAAATACAGCCTATAATTTTCCATTTTTTTATAGTTTACAAAAAGAGGATATTCGAAAGAATATCCTCTTTTGTTTTTACTAGTGAGATTGCTTCGTTCCTCGCAATGACAAACAGTGAAACCTATTTAGAAGCTTCTCTAAACTCCTTCAAAACCTGATCAATAACCCAAGTTGTTCTGGCGCCAGAAGTTCCTTTTGACGAAGAAGCACCTTCGTTTCCTAATAGTTCAGCAATAACAGTTTCAATAAATGGCTGTTGAATATGAAGCGGATTTTCTATTGTAATCGTTTCTTTTTCTCCATTTGAATATTGAATATGAAGCGGGTCATTTCCAAAAGTAGAGAAAGAGATTTTTCCTTTGTCTCCAACAATTTCAGTATTGTCATAACGTTCAAAACTCGCAAAATTCCAAATTCCTGAACCGTGAATTCCGCTTTCGAATAAGAAAGACATCGAAACAGCATCTTCAGCTGGATAAGCAAGTAGTTGAGAAGTCGCATGTCCGCGAACAGATTTTATCGGACCTAAAACAAAATCTAAGAAATCAAGGGTGTGACAAGCCAAATCGACAAAAATTCCTCCTCCAGAAATATGAGGTAAAACAGTCCAAGGAAGATTGATTTCGTCGTCATAACGCTCCTCAAAAGGATGGTATAAAACACAATTGACGTGTCTAATTGTCCCTAATTTTCCTTCGTCGATTATTTCTTTAATTTTTAAGAAACGAGGCAAAGCTCTTCTGTAATAAGCAACAAACAAAGGAACATTGTGTTCTTTACAAGCGCTGATCATTTCGTTGCATTCTTCAAAAGTCAAGGCCATTGGTTTTTCAACGTAAACAGGTTTTCCTGCTTTGGCACATAAAATAGTGTATTCTTTATGAGAAGATGGAGGAGTGGCAATATAAACGGCATCAACTTCTGGATCATTAATTAAATCTTCAGCATTAGAATACCATTTTGGAACATTGTGGCGTTTTGCATAATCTTCTGCAAGTGCCGCGTCTCTTCGCATCACAGCAACTAAAGCAGAGTTTGGAGCTTTCTGAAAAGCAGGGCCGCTTTTAACTTCGGTCACGTTTCCACAGCCAATAATTCCCCATTTTATAATTTCCATTGTTTAAGTTTTAAGTTTCTCAAATTTAGTATAAAAGCTTTGTATAAAAAAGTTAGCCACAAATTCACGAATTTATTTTAATCTATTTGGATAAAAAATGTTGTGTTTAATTGCGCGAATTTATTTCACGCAGATTTTAAATGATTTAAGCAGATTCACACGGATTTTTTTTTAATTAAATCGACTTAGATCTGCCTAAATCTGCCAGATCTGCGTGAAACAAAAAAAGATAATTCGTATAATTCGTGGCAAAAAAAAGCCACGAAATTCAGAAAAATAATTCGTGAATTCGTGGCTAAAAAAAAATTAAGTTTAAAGGTTTACTTTTTCGGTAAAGCTTTAAAACCCATATTGTAAAGCGTGAACGCTTGGATGTCTACATTTTCTTGAATTGTAGCGGCAACAGATTTTCCTGCTCCGTGACCAGCTTTAACATCAATTCTAATTAAAACCGGATTCTCTCCTGTTTGTTTTTCCTGCAATTCAGAAGCAAATTTAAAACTGTGTGCTGGAACTACACGATCGTCGTGATCTCCAGTAGTTACCATAGTTGCAGGGTAATGAGTTCCTTGTTTTACATTGTGAACTGGAGAATATCCTTTTAAGTATTCAAACATTTCTTTGCTATCTTGAGCAGTTCCGTAGTCAAAAGCCCATCCTGCACCAGCTGTAAAAGCATTGTAACGAAGCATGTCCATAACTCCAACAGCTGGCAAAGCTACTTTCATTAAATCAGGACGTTGTGTCATAGTTGCACCAACCAATAAACCTCCGTTAGATCCTCCGCGAATAGCCAAATAATCAGATGAAGTATATTTTTGAGCAATTAAATATTCTGCAGCAGCAATGAAATCGTCAAATACATTTTGCTTTTGAAGTTTCGTTCCCGCATCGTGCCATTTTTTACCATATTCACCGCCACCTCTTAAGTTAGCAACAGCATAAACACCTCCATTTTCCATCCAAACCGCATTACCAATGCTGAAGCTTGGAGTTAAAGAAATATTGAATCCGCCGTAACCATAAAGGATTGTCGGGTTTTTACCGTCTAGTTTTGTTCCTTTTTTATAAGTAATAATCATCGGAACTTTTGTGCCGTCTTTTGAAGTATAGAAAACTTGTTTAGACTCGTAATCTTCGCTTTTGAAATCTACTTTTGGTTTTTGATACACTTCAGATTTGCCAGATTTTGGTTCCAAAGAATAGATGCTTCCTGGAGTTGTGTAATTGGTAAAGCTGTAGTATAAAATTTTATCTTCTTTTTTACCGCTAAATCCTCCCGCAGTTCCAACAGCAGGAAGTTTGATTTCACGAACTAATTTTCCGCTGTAATCATATTGCTGTACAAAAGAAACCGCATCTTTAGTATAATTAGCAAAGAAATAACCGCTACCAGTTGAAGGCGACAAAATATCTTTAGTTTCTTTAATAAAATCTTTCCAATTCTCAGGTTTCGGATTGGCTGCGTCAACAGTTACAACACGTTTATTAGGAGCCTTAAAATCGGTTTCGATAAACAGTTTGTTTCCTTCATTTTCGATAACGCCATTGTCGCTGTCAAAGTTGTCTACAATTGTAACAATCGGACTGTTTGGCTTAGTTAAGTCTTTAATGTATAATTCGTTACCGTAAGTCGAATTAGCAGCTGTAATTACTAAAAAGCGATTGTCTTCGGTAACATAACCGCCTACATATCTTCTTTTTTGGTCTGCGCCAAAAATTACTTTATCGTCTTTTTGAGAAGTTCCCAGTTTATGGAAATATAATTTGTGCTGATCCGTTTTAGCAGATAATTCACTTCCTTTTGGTTTATCATAACTAGAGTAGTAGAATCCTTCATTTCCGTGCCAAGAAACACCGCTGAATTTTACATCAACCAAAGTATCTTCTAGAATTTTCTTAGAAAGCGCATCAATAATAATAACTTTTCTCCAGTCGCTACCACCTTCAGAAATCGAGTAAGCGGCTTTGTTTCCGTCTTTAGAAAAATTTAAACCGCCAAGCGAAGTGGTTCCGTCTTTAGAAAAGGTATTCGGATCTAAGAAAACTTCTTCTTTTCCGTTTTCATCTTTTCTGTAAACAACAGATTGATTTTGAAGTCCATTATTTTTAGAATAATAAGTAAATTTTCCTTCTTTGAATGGAGCTCCAATTTTTTCATAATTCCAAAGCTTTTCCATTCTTGCTTTAAGTTCATTTCTAAACGGAATTTTATCTAAATAGCCATAAGTGACTTCATTTTCAGCTTTTACCCAAGCACCCGTTTCTGCAGATTTATCATCTTCTAACCAACGGTAAGGATCGCTTACTTTGGTATCAAAATAAACATCAACAGTTTGTCCTTTTTTAGTTTGCGGATATTGCATTTTACCTTGCCCAAACGAAATTCCTGCGGTTGTTATAGCCATTAATAAAAATGTTTTTTTCATAGTTAGTTTTTATCTGTTGTAACAAAAATAGCACTTTTTGTTGTGAAAATTTAAGAAGAAAAAATAAACCATATAAGTTATATAAGTTCATTTAATTTAAAGCACCGCTTATTTTTACTTATATGACTTATATGGTTTAAAAATGTTACAGATTAAAATTAACTCCCAAAACGATGTTTCTTCCAATATTCGGAATACCGTCTGTTTTTAATCTTGAAAGGTGAGCAATATATTTTTTATCGAATAAATTGTTTCCGTTTAAGTTAATGTCGAAAGCCGTTTTACCAAGTTTAACTGTTCCTCCAAAACCTAAATTTACTAAAGTATAACCTTTAGAGGCTGTTTCAAAACCGCTCACATTATCTTGATTGAAAGTCGAAGAAACATTCAAAGAAGCAAAACCTTCGCTCAGCCAATTTTTGATGTTAAATTCTGTTCTTAAAGTATTGTTCCAATTGTTCGCAGGAATTAAAGGCAAGTAATCTTTGTTGTCTTTTTTACCTGTAACGGTTTCAAAACTAGTTTCAAAATGTAACCAATCTAACGGGTGAGGGTGAAAGTGCAGACCAACTTCTCCACCGTACAATTGTGCATTATCTTGAATATAAGCAAAAACATCATTGTCATCTCTAACTTCTCCCGTTGGTGAAGTATAAATGTAATTGTTTACGTGGTTGTAAAATCCGTTTACGAAAAACTCAAAATGTGTGTTTTTGTATTCTAAGTTCAAATCAGTCTGAACGTTTTGTTCTGTTTTTAAATTAGCATTTCCAACTTCATAACGATTTGTTCCTTCGTGAACACCGTTTGAAGTTAGCTCAGCTAAGTTTGGCGCTCTAAATCCTGTTGCTACATTTAAACGGAAAGTCAAAGGCTCAGCAAATTTTGTTTTGTATCCTAAAGAAGCATTAAAACTATCAAAAGAACGATCTAAAGCTTGAAAATAACCTTCTTCGCCTTCAGTTCCGTGCGCGATAGAAGTAATATTTCTGTTGTCAAAACGCAATCCAGCTTGAATAACGCTATTGTCCCATTCGTAGTTAGCAGTTCCAAAAACACCAAAATCATTAGTTGTAGCATCCGGAATCAAGTATTCTTCACCAGAATTTTTGTTGGTCTGATGCATTCCTTGAACACCAAAAATAGTTTCAATTTTTCCGAATTTAGGAAAATGGTATTTTGCATTATAATTGAAAGTATTCAATTTCATGTGTAAAGAAGCTTCATTGCTGTCTTCAAACTCGCTTCTGTCATTGGCAATATATCCTAAGTCAACGTCTAATTTTGAGTTTTCAAAGAAAATAACATTGTTTAAACTCAATAAATGATTATAAATTCCTTGTCTAGGAAATTGAGTGTCTTTACTTGAAGATTGTTCTGCGATTCCATCTTCTGGAATTCCAATGTCTAATTTGTTAAAGTTGTATCGTACAACGCTAGAAAAAGTCGAATTGCTGTAACCAATTCCAGTTTTAAAATCAGTTTCGTTGTAACGTGAATTAGTTACGCGATCACCATCAGCAATTTTGTAATCAGAATGTGTGTTGTAGCTTCCTCTTGCTAAGAATTTCCAGTTTTCTGTAGACGTTTTTAAACCGATAGAAGAATTGCTTCCTTGAGTATTAGTGAAATATTTTTGGCTGAAATTAGCTTTAAAATCACCAGCGTCAGCAAATTTTTCAGGATTGAAATATAAAACACCTCCTAAAGCATCAGAACCGTATAATAAAGATGCAGGTCCTTTAATAACTTCAACACTTTCAATTCCGGCATCATTTAAACCCAAACCATGTTCATCTCCAAACTGCTGGTTTTCGATGCGAACACCTTGAGAATAAACCAAAACACGGTTACCGCTAAGTCCGCGAATTACAGGTTTCCCGATAGAAGTTCCTGTAGAAATCTGAGAAACTCCCGGAATTGTCGCTAAACCTTCAATTAAAGTTGAAGTTCCTTTTTGCTGTAAAGTTTTAATGCTTTCGTGCTCGATTTTCATTACGTTTTGCGATTGCAATTTGTTGAAAGGAGTTGAAACCACAACTTCATCCATTTCTAAAATAGATTCTTCAAGAGTAATGTCTAGTGTGTTGCTTTTTAGTAATTTGGCAATCGTTTTGTTTTGATTGGCATATCCAACATAAGTAAAAGCAATGCGAAGGCTTCCGTTTGGAAGATTATTCAATTCATATTTTCCGTTTGCGTCTGTTGTTGTTCCTTTATGTAATTCAGGAGCATAAACAGAAACTCCAGGCAATGGATTATTTTGATTATCGGTTACAGTTCCAGAAACCGAATTTTGAGCAGTAAGCATGCCCGAAAACCCTAAAACAAGGGCAATTATAAATTTTTTCATTTGAAAATGATGCTATAGTTAATTTGATTTTTCTTCGAATAAAAACCAAAATGAACGGCAAAGCATTCTGATCCCAATTTTAACCAATTAGGATGAGGAAACTCAACGGTTTTTGAATTTTAATTAAAAGAAATGTGATGTTTTTTCGAATGATCGAAAATTAAGAAACTACAGCAACAGGTGGCCCCCGTAAGTAATATGAGGTAGTTGAAATTGAAAAAATCTTCTCTGAAAATGGGAAGAAATAAGGTGTTTCTCTATCAAATGAATGAAATTCAAAAGAGAAATTTTGCGGAAGAATAAAAGATTCAAAAGCAAAATGACAGACAAAACAAACGTCATAGTCATGATGCTGATGTGTTATTTCACCACTCGGATCATTGTAATTATGATGACACTGTTTTTCAGAAAGCTGTTTTACAATATGCTCATAACTGTGTATCGACTGAAACAATATTGAGAACAATATTGTGACAGCAAAAGATAAACTTAATATGAGCTGTTTTTTCTTCATGCATTGCAAAGGTATAAAAGATAAAAAGAAAATAGATGAATTTTTTGTTCCAACAAATTGATTTATTGAAAATAATGCAGCAATTAATTTTATTCTCAGTCAAAAAGAGAATATTTTCACTTTGTATCTTTACTAGAGAAAGCATTATATTATATTTGTATGTGAAATAAATAGGCGTAAAAAAGCGTTTATTTGTAATCATCTTTTTAAAACCCAAACCACGATATGCGAATTATTTTTAGCTGCTTATTTTTACTCACTTTTTTTAACTCTTTTGCGCAAGAAGAAGTTAAACCTGAGGTAAAACCAGTTATAAAAATAGATTCTCTGTATCGAGAAGATCAGTTTTATTTTGGGGTAACCTATAATATGTTTACTGATATTCCAGTCAATTTCAAACAGAACAAATTTTCTCTCGGACTTTCTGGAGGTTTCTTGCGTGATATGCCCGTTAATAAATCTAGAACAGTCGCAATTGCAGCAGGTTTAGGATTGAGCTATCAAAATTACTTTCAAAATCTAACGATTGCTCAGGGTCCCACAGGCAACATAATATACGGTGTGAACAATTCTAGCGAATATGTTTCTAATCGTTACAGACAATATTCTGTAGATCTTCCGATAGAATTTAGATGGAGAAATTCGACTTTTGAAAGCACTAAATTTTGGCGTATTTATGGAGGTGTAAAATTGAGTTATATATTTTCAAGCGTATCTATTCTTGATGATGGCGAAAAAACATATAAAATAAAAAATAACGACGCTATCAATAAATTTCAATACGGCCCATATCTTGCAGCAGGATATAATACATGGAATCTTTATTTGTATTATGGTTTAAGCCCTTTATTCAATTCGGCGACGACTCTGTCAGGTGAAAAAATCAATATGAAAACCTTAAATGCGGGCTTGATTTTCTATATTTTATAACCACAGATATAAAAACAGAAGCTGAGGCATTATTCCAACAAACAACCCGATTAATATTTCTTTAGGCGTATGCGCATTCATTTCTAAACGTGATGAAGCCACAACTCCAGACAATAAAATAAGCAAAGCTGACCAATACGGATTATGGAGTTGAAGATGAATGTTTAAACCGATAACAAAAATCGTTAAACCTGAAATCGCAACCATATGAAGACTTGCTTTTGTTTTGAAAAGCACACATACCAATGCTAAAATTGTGCTGAATAAAGCAGCTAGAAAAAAGAAATGAAGCTCAGGATAGCGCGTAATTACAATACTTCTTTTGACCAATAAAATATATAAAAAACACTGCAGAATAAGCGGAATAGTTCGTTCTGAAGTTTGGCTCAACATTATCGATTTTACATGTCCAGTTGATTTTAACAACAAATAGAATAAAATTGGGACAATTATATTTATCACCAAAATTTGGGTTAAAACAAAATACTTCTCTTGCCTGCTAAAAACATCGTCTTTGTAAAATAAGTAAAACATTGTCGCATATAGCGATATGAAAATCGGATGTAATATATAGGAGAAGAGTGGAAGTAATTTTTTCAAGACGCCTGAATTTGTGGTGTAAAAACAAATATACTCAATAAATGTTTTCTGCCACTAATTACACTAATTACACTAATTATTTTTTTGCTACAGATTTCGGCATAAAAAGCATTGTAATCAATGATAATCTTTTAATCTGTGGCTAAAATTTTTCACGCAGATTTAGCAGATCTGGCAGATTTTTTTTTAAAATTAATTCGTGTGAATTCGTGCAATTCGTGGCAAACCTTCTTTTTCTGCACTTTCAAATAAATCGAATAATTAGTGAAAATTTGGGAAATTAGTGGCAAACCTTTTTTTAAATTTGAAAAAAAGAAATTACTAAATGAGCATAAATTTAAAAAGCCTGGTTTCAGTTCTCAATGCCAAATGGATTGGCTCCGATGCTGATGTTTTAATCGATCATATTTCAATTGACAGCCGTTCTCTGCAAAACGGATCGCAGACTTTATTTTTTGCGTTGGCCGGCGTTAATAATGATGCTCATTTGTTTATTCCTGATTTAATAGATAACAAAGTTCAGAATTTTGTAGTTCAATATATTCCAGAAGGTTGTGCGGATAAAGCTAATTTTTTGGTTGTTGAAAATACGCTTCAGGCACTTCAGGAATTTGCGACATATTACAGGAATCTTTTTCATTTTCCAGTTATCGGATTAACAGGAAGCAACGGTAAAACGATCGTAAAAGAATGGCTTAATTTCTTGTTGAGTCCTGATTATAATATTATTAGAAGCCCTAAAAGCTATAATTCTCAGGTTGGAGTTCCACTTTCTGTAATTGCCATTAATGAAAAACATAATTTAGGAATTTTCGAAGCCGGAATTTCGACGGTTAACGAAATGGTTAAATTGGAGAAAATCATCAAACCAAATATTGGGGTTTTAACGAGCATCGGTTCTGCGCATGACGAAGGTTTTTTAAATTTAGTGCAGAAAATTGATGAAAAACTGCTTTTGTTCAAAGAGTGTCCAATCATTATTTATCAAAAAAATGAAGTGGTAGATTCTTGTTTATCTCAATTTGCTGCAGAGTACATGCTTCATCCGAGAAAACTGTTTTCTTGGAGTTTTCAAGACAAAACTGCTGATGTTTTTATTGAAAAAAGAGAACATAAAAACGATCATACTTTTATTCAATATCATTACAAAAAAGAGGTTTTCAATTTAGAAATTCCGTTTAATGATTCGGCTTCTGTCGAAAATGCGATTTCTTGCTTATTGGTTTTATTAAACTTTAATTACGATCAAGAAACAATTCAGAACAGAATCGAGATGCTTTATCCTGTTCGAATGCGTTTGGAAGTAAAAAACGGAATCAACAATTGCAGTATTATTGATGATAGTTATAGCTCCGATTTTCAGTCGCTTAAAATTGCTTTAGATTTCTTGGAAAGTCAGAAGAAAAAAGGCGCTTCAAAAACAGTCATTTTATCAGATATTTTCCAAAGCGGATTTACGAATGAAGAATTGTATTCTAAAGTTGCACAGTTAATTTCAGACAATAAAATCAACCGTGTAATTGGTATTGGGCCAACAATTTCTTCTTTTCAAGATAAATTCCCAAACAATAAAATGTTTGAAAATACAGCCGATTTCATTGCCGAAATCGACAACTTGAATTTCAATAACGAAACCATTCTAATAAAAGGGGCAAGAACTTTTCAGTTTGAAGAAATTGTTTCGCTTCTGGAGGAAAAAACGCATGAGACAATTCTAGAAATTAATCTTGATGCCATCAGCCATAACTTCAATTATTATAAGTCAAAATTGGCGGCAAACGTCAAAATGATGGTAATGGTAAAAGCATTTGGCTACGGAAACGGCGGATTAGAAATAGCTAAATTATTAGAACATCATAAAGTAGATTATTTGGGTGTGGCTTTCGCCGATGAAGGAATCGCACTGAAAAACGGTGGAATAAAGCTTCCAATTATGGTTTTAAATCCTGAATCGACGAGTTTTCCATCGATCATTCAATATCAGTTAGAACCTGAAATTTATAGTTTGAAAGGATTAAATGCCTTTTTGAAAATTGCTCGCGAAAAGAACTTAAAAGATTATCCAATTCATATTAAAATGGATACAGGAATGCATCGTTTAGGTTTTGAAAATAATACAATAGATGAATTAATTGCAACTTTAAAAGGAAATTCAACCGTTCGTGTTCAAAGTATTTTGTCACATTTGGCAACCAGCGATGATCCGAAACATTTTGATTTTGTGAGACAGCAGATTGCATTGTTTGAAAAACTGTCTTCAAAATTAATGGCAACATTAAATATTAATCCAATCCGACATATTTTAAATACTTCTGGAATAAGCAATTTTCCAGATGCGCAATACAGCATGGTGCGTTTAGGTATTGGTTTATATGGAGTTTCAAATGATCCTGCAGAACAAAAATATTTGGAGAATGTAGGAACGTTAAAATCGATTATTTCGCAAGTTCGAACCATTCCAGCTGGCGACAGCGTAGGTTACGGACGTCGTTTTATGGCTGATAATGAAACTAAAATTGCAACCATTCCAATTGGCTACGCAGACGGAATTGCGAGATTATGGGGAAATGAAGTGGGTTATGTAGTGATCAAAAATCAGAAAGCCAAAATCGTCGGAAGTGTCTGCATGGATATGCTAATGGTCAATGTAAGCCATATCGATTGCAAAGAAGGTGATTCTGTAATTATTTTCGGCGAAAGCCCGACTGTTATTGAGATGGCTGAGGCTTTAAAAACAATTCCGTATGAGATTATGACGAGTATTTCGCAACGAGTAAAGCGTGTATTTTTCCGATAGCATTAAGAACTTTCAATAAAATTACGTATTTTCGATATTCATTTATTCAACTAAACAGATCAAATATGGGATTTTTTTCAGAATTTAAGGAATTTGCAATGAAAGGCAACGTAGTCGATTTGGCTGTCGGTGTAATCATTGGAGCTGCTTTTGGTAAAATTGTAAGCTCGTTAATCGAAGATGTAATTACGCCGCTGTTATTGAAACCTGCTTTAGATGCTGCACATATGTCAACTATTGAGCAATTGACTGCCTTTGGAGGAGTAAAATATGGTGTGTTTATTTCGGCAGTGATCAACTTTGTAATTGTTGCTTTTGTTTTGTTCTTAATCATTAAAGGAATAAACCATGCAAAAAAGAAAGATGTTCCAGCGCCAGCAGCCCCGGCAGGACCAACTCAAGAGGAATTGCTTACACAAATTAGAGATTTATTAAAAAATAAATAAAAATATAATACCGCTACACTAAGTCTAACTTAACCGCCTTCTAAAGAGGCGGTTTTTTTACAATAATTAATTTAATAAAGTATGGGACATAATACAAGTGCTTTAATTGGGCGAATGCCTATTAATATTGAAAAAATAAAATTTTATGGACTTGCGGTTGCATTTGAAGATGATTTTGCAATTATCTTTTTAGATGAAGATCATCTTTTTCAATGGCATTTAAAATTAAATTTAGATTATGTTTCTGATAATGAGAATTTGCGTTTCGGTGATGAATTAGTTCGTTTTTTTGCGAGAGAAATCGAACTGGAAGATTATATAATTGCATATTTGAGTTATGAATTTTACGGAGAATTTTATAAAAGTGCTGTAAAAATTAATGAAGGGGAAATTAATTTAATGCTAAAAGAAATAGGTGTTGATGCTTTTAATAGTAAAAATGAATTTCATAAGTTAAATCTTGACGATTATCGAATGTCAGAATGTTATTATTGGGATGAGAAGCTAAATTGGGTAAAATTTAAAGATAATATTATTGCTGGATTTATAAGTAAGGTAATTGATTTATAAAGATATAGGCTTTAAAGGTAGTTGGGTTAAGGTGGGTTTTTCAAACAATTGAACTTAACAATTTTACAAAATGTTTATTTTATAACATTTTGTTATTTTTTGTGAATCGCCTTGCCAAGACTTTTATTATACTTATTTTTGCGTTACAAAATTGATTAATTGATTATTTAAAAATATAAAAATGAGAATTGCAGTTGTAGGTGCTACCGGAATGGTTGGCGAAGTAATGCTTAAAGTTTTAGCGGAAAGAAATTTTCCTGTTACAGAATTAATTCCTGTTGCATCTGAAAGATCAGTAGGAAAAGAAATCGAGTACAAAGGAACCAAATATAAAGTAGTAGGTTTGCAAACAGCTGTTGATATGAAAGCAGATATCGCTGTTTTTTCTGCTGGAGGAGATACTTCATTAGAATGGGCGCCAAAATTTGCTGCTGCTGGAACAACTGTAATCGATAACTCTTCTGCATGGAGAATGGATCCTACTAAAAAATTAGTAGTTCCAGAAATCAATGCTGATGTTTTAACTAAAGAAGATAAAATTATCGCAAACCCAAACTGTTCTACAATTCAAATGGTTTTGGCTTTGTCTCCTTTGCACAAAAAATACAACATTAAAAGAATTATTGTTTCTACTTACCAATCTATTACAGGAACTGGTGTAAAAGCGGTTAAACAATTAGAAAACGAGTACGCTGGAGTTCAGGGTGATATGGCTTATAAATATCCTATTCACAGAAATGCAATTCCTCATTGTGATAGTTTCGAAGAAAACGGATACACTAAAGAAGAAATGAAATTAGTTCGCGAAACTCAAAAAATCTTAGGTGATAACACAATTAGAGTTACCGCTACTGCAGTTCGTGTGCCAGTTGTAGGTGGACACAGTGAAGCAGTAAACGTTGAGTTTACAAATGATTTTGAAGTAAATGAAGTTCGCGAAATCTTACACAACACTGATGGAGTTGTGGTTCAAGATAATCTAGATACATTTACTTACCCAATGCCATTATATGCAGAAGGTAAAAATGATGTTTTTGTTGGAAGAATTCGTCGTGACGAAAGCCAACCAAATACATTAAACATGTGGATTGTTGCTGATAACTTAAGAAAAGGAGCTGCAACAAACACAATCCAAATCGCTGAATACTTAATTAAAGCAGGTTTGGTATAATCGTAGAGATTAAATAAAATTGTTATAAAGAGAAAAAGCCGTAATTGCATTTTTGTAATTACGGCTTTTTTGTACAAAAAACTTTTCAGCTTGGCTGTTAAATAAGTAAATTAGCAGTTAAAACTTATGCTTTATGAATTTCGATAACTACAAAATAATTCCGAACTATAATACCAATAAAACAGATCTATTTACGGCCGATGAAGAAGATATTCTGGCTTGCGAAAAGACGTTGAACGTAGTATTTGATGAAGATTATAAAGAATATGTTCAAGAATACGGGAGCGGAATTCTAGGAGGAACTTACGTGCGAGTTTATCTTCCTGAAACCATTATTTTAACTTTACAGGAATGGAAAAACCGTATAACCGAATATTGGTTTTGGGATGAAGGAAAAGAAGTTTTGGCCAAAGATGAGGTTTTGAATTCTATCAGAATTGGAGATACTTTTGATGGTGACGAAATTATTCTTTTCAACAGTCAATATTACATTTTGCCAAGATACAGCGAAATGATTTATAAAGCAGGAAATTCACTTGAAGAAACTATTACATGGCTTTGTTCGGCTGGAATTTTGACAGAGGCATTTTCTGAAAGAGAATTTGAGCCTTTTGATCCAAGCGAGCTTCCAGCATAAATTTCAAATAAAAAATTCCAAATTCCAATAGCACAAAATGCATTTCGGAATTTGGAATTTTAATATTTTGGATTATTTAGTATTCTGGTGCCAATTCTAACTCCAATCCTTCTAGATCTTCAGTAATTGGTATCTGACAGCCTAAACGACTATTAGACTTAACATAAAATGCTTCAGAAAGCATGGCTTCTTCATCGTCACCCATTTCTGGTAATGCAACATCATTTAGAACATAACACTGGCAAGATGCGCACATGGCCATTCCTCCGCAGGTTCCTTCAACAGGAAGTTCGTATGCTTTGCATAACTCCATTATATTCATTGCCATATCAGTCGGAGCTTGTAATTCGTGTATAACTCCTTCTCGATCTTTAATTTTAATTAATACATCCATTTTAATTATTGGAATTTTTGGCAGGATTTTATAACGTGAAAAAATCCTAATTTATATTAGCTAGTAGGTTTAGTACTAAATGCGTATTCTTTTCTATTGTTGTCCTTTAAGCGCATTTTTACACCAAGAACGTTGTCATTTTTTTCAAGAATTGTAACCACTGCAATTACAGAATAGTAGTCTCTGTCAGACTGGAAAACTAATGTTCCTTCGTAAGTCGTGTTTAAAACTCCTTGTTTGTCAGTTGAAGCAGAAATTTTTCTCGGATGAGAAAATTCAGCAGAACTGTAAGTTGTTTTTATTGTAAATTTTGCTTTTCCTTCTACAAAGTCGTACAAGAAATCGTAGTTTCCAATTCGTAATGTTCCTGGTTCATCATTCGGATTCATTGAAAAAACAATCTTTCCTGAATATTGAAAGTCAGACCATTCTTCAGCTTCACTTACCCAAGCCTGATCAACCACAACATTCTTACTTTGGGCATAATCTACAGAAACAAAAAACAATAATAAAAAAAGAGCGTAATAGTTTTTCATAGTTTAAGATTTAAGGGTTTTGTGACAAATTTAAGTTAAAAATGTAACAATTCCTTAACTGAAACTCTTAAATCTTTGCGTTGTTTTTTATGAATGTGGCAAAAAACGTCTTTTTTTTAGTGATATTTTATCATTTTGTTAATCAAACGATAAATCACTTATTATTCTTGTTAAACTTTCAGAGGCTAATTTTGAAAAAAAGGCGCTGTATTGTTACATTACGTTTACCACAGTTTCAATTTGTGGTGCATACTTTTTTATGGTTGTTTCTACACCGGCTTTCAACGTCATTTGATTAACGCTACAGCTAATGCAAGCTCCTTCCAAACGAACTTTTACATGTTTATCATCTTCGATAGAAATCAATGAAATATCTCCACCGTCAGATTTTAAGAATGGTCTTATCTCATCTAAGGCCAATAAAACATTACTTGTTAATTCTTCTGTTGTCATAATATTTGAATGTGTCAATGATGAAAATGTGCCAATTAGAAAATTTCAAAATTGTCTAATTGGCAAATTATCTCAATTATCTAATTATTTTTTTACTGCAGAACAACCTGCCATTGTCGTAATTTTAATTGCTTCTGTTGCAGGTAAGCTTTCGTTTCTGTTTACCGTTTCTTGTACCACATTTCTAGTAATTTCTTCAAAAACTTTCTCTATTGGAGAAGCAGTCTGCAATGCAGCTGGACGACCGTAGTCTCCTGCCTCACGAATAGATTGTACAATTGGAACTTCTCCTAAAAACGGTACGTCTAAATCTTTAGCAAGGTTTTTAGCACCTTCTTGTCCAAAGATATAGTATTTATTTTCTGGTAATTCTTCTGGTGTAAAGTAGGCCATGTTTTCAATAATTCCTAAAACAGGAACATTGATGTTGTCTTGCATAAACATTGCTACTCCTTTTTTAGCATCTGCAAGTGCCACCGCTTGTGGAGTACTTACTACCACCGCTCCAGTAATAGGAAGCGATTGCATGATAGAAAGGTGAATATCTCCAGTTCCAGGAGGCAAGTCAAGAAGCATGAAATCTAATTCTCCCCAATCTGCATCAAAGATCATTTGGTTTAATGCTTTTGCTGCCATTGGACCTCTCCAGATTACAGCTTGGCTTGGCGCTGTAAAAAATCCGATTGAAAGCATTTTGATTTCATAGCTTTCAATAGGTTTCATTTTTGATTTTCCGTCAACTGTTACAGAAATTGGTTTTTCGTTTTCAACATCAAACATAATTGGCATAGATGGTCCGTAGATATCAGCATCTAAAACTCCAACTTTGAAGCCCATTTTTGCAAGTGTAACAGCCAAGTTTGCAGTTACAGTAGATTTTCCTACTCCTCCTTTACCAGAAGCAACTGCAATAATATTTTTGATTCCAGGAATAGAACGGCCTTTAATTTCCGGTTTCTCTGGAGCTTCTACTTTAATATTTACTTTTACTTTCGCGTCTGGCGATATTAAATCGTGAATTGTTTTTCTAATATCATCTTCAGCTCTTTTTTTGATGTGCATAGCAGGCGTATGCAATACAAGGTCTACAACAGCTTCATCTCCAAATGTAATAACATTGGTTACAGCGCCGCTTTCAACCATATTTTTTCCTTCTCCAGCAATAGTGATTGTCTCTAAGGCTTTTAGAATTTCTTTTCTATCTAGTTTCATTGTAATGGGCTATTTTTTATTCTGCGAAAACAGTCTTATAAGATTATATTTATTTAAACTGATTTCAGGGTGCAAAGATAACGGATTAAGTTCGGAAATTAAGCGTTTTTGGATTGTAATTATTGATATTGAGATTATTCAAAATTATTCAATATAACTTTTCATTAAAAATAGTAATTAAGATTTTAATCCCTTTGCTGAAGTTTTTTTGATTTAAAGGAATGATTTTTATGTAATTTTTCTTTCAATTAAATAAAAATTCTCACAAAACTTCATTATATTTGATAGCCCAAATCGATGATTGCCAGATATAAAAAAAATAGGTGAAAACTAAAGTTTTTTGAAGTAGTTATTGGGTTTTCTGTGTTTTTTTTAAAGTTATTTCTACAATTTTAAACTTTAAAAATATGCGAAATTTTACTTTTTTATCAATTCTTATTGCGACCAGTTTTTTTGCATTTTCATTTAAGTCTTTTCCAGACAAAAACAGAAGTATAGACAAAGCTATTGTTTCATACGAAGAAGTGACGGTCAATACGACTGCTATAAATGCTTTTTTTAAAAAATATCCTAAGCTTAAAAAGTATCAGAAAGATGTTGAAGATATTTATAAAGCAAAACAATACAAATCTATTTGGTATGATGATAAGAGCATAACCGAATTGGGTGCGTTATTGTACCAAAAGGTCAATGTTCTTAAAGATCAGGGAATCGAAGATAAGATGCCTTATAAAGATGTTATTGATGAAGCATTTAACGAAAGTGATAACATTGATCCGCCTCATATAGATACCGAATTGCTTCTTACAAGCATGTATGTTTTTTATGCCAGCAATGTATACTCTGGAGTAGATCCTGCTACGCTGAAAAAAATTGGCTGGTTTCTTCCTGCAAAATCCATTTCTTACGCTCGAATTTTAGACTCGCTTATTGTTGATTCTGATCGATTGAATGAAGACGATTATCTGTTGTTTAAACAATACTACAAACTTCAAGATGCTTTAAAGAAATACAGAAAAATAGAAAAAGATGGTCTTTGGCAGAAAATCACCATCGATAGTGCTACTTATAAAGACATGAGACCAGATGATACTGCAATTGCGATAAAACAAATTAGAAATCGGTTGTTTGTGGTCGGAGATTTAAATAGAGACACTGGAAGCGATATTTATGATGAAGAGTTGATGCTTGGAATTATGAAGTATAAAAAAAGGTATAATCTTAAATTGAATTATGTCATAACGCGAGATCATATCAATCAGATGAATGAGCCTATTGGTAAAAGAATCAGAACGATTATGCTGAATATGGAGCGCTGCCGATGGATTCCGACTAAATTAGCGCGCGCGCAAGAATTTGTAATGGTTAATATTCCGTCGTTTAGATTGTTTTATGTCAAAAATGATAAAATAGATCTAGTATCGGATATATTTGTTGGAAACAGAATGAATGAAACCGTGATTTTTAGCGGTAATATGGATCGAATTGTTTTTAGTCCGTATTGGAATGTTCCAAATAGTATTGTGCAAAACGAATTGAAATCACAAATTGCAAGCAATAAAAATTATCTCGCAGAGCATAATATGGAATGGAATGGAGGCAAAGTAAGGCAAAAACCAGGTCCAAAAAACTCTTTAGGATTAGTCAAATTCATGTTCCCAAATCCGAATGATATTTACATGCACGATACGCCAGCAAAAACGTTGTTTGATTTTGAAAATCGTACTTTCAGCCATGGTTGTATTAACGTAAAAGAAGCAAGACAATTGGCATTGCATATTTTAAAAGATGATCCCGATTGGCCTGTAGATAAAATTGATAAAGCGATGAGCGGCGAAAAAGAAACGACTTGCATGCTTAAAAATAAAATTCCTGTTTATATAGGTTATTTTACTTGCTGGGTTCAGGAAGACGGAGAAATTCATTTTTATCCAGATGTTTATGGACGTGATGAAAGCTTAGACAAACTCCTTTATTCTTCTGATGCTTTAACTATGAAAGACTAAAATAAAAGCCCGACGGATTTTACTGAAATCTGTTGGGCTTCTTTAAAAAAAATGGTCTACAAGCTTATTCGTATTTTAGATACTTTAATACATCTATTTTAGTTACCTGAAACGCCTTTGTTAAAACAATTATTAATGTTAAAAGCAAAAGAGAAACTAGGGCAATTACAAAAGGAACGGATGATATTCCAATTCTAAAAGCGAAATCTTCAAGCCATTTCTGTAATAATATATATGCAGGAACAATTCCGATTGCAAATCCTATAAAACAGTAAACAATGTATTGTTTCGACAATTCTTTTAAGAGTATATCTGTTTCAGCTCCTAAAGTTTTTCGAATGGCTATTTCTTTCAATCTTCTCTCCATCGAAAATGATGCCAAAGCGAACAATCCGAAGATGGCAATTACGATTACTACCAAATTTAGAATGAAAAATAAGTCTTTTTGTTTGATTTGTTCTTGATAAGTTTTGGCAAATCCTTTATTAACGAATTCATAATCAAAGGGGTAGTCTGGATTTACGTTTTTTGTCCAATAGGTTTTTAATTTTTCTAATGTTTCGGTTAAATTATTTGGAGAAACCTTTACAAAAATGTTGTTGAAATTATTCCATTTTAAGGTTTTGATGTTTACAAAAACCATTGGCGGAACTTTATTTTGAAGTCCTGTAATATGAAAATCTTTCACAACGCCCACAATTTTGAACTTCAAATTATTTCCATCTCCAATACTCCAACCTGAAGTTATAATTGTATTTATCGGTTTTTTCAAATTCAGTGTTTTGGCTAACGTTTCATTGATTAGCATGTTGCTTACAGTGTCTGATGCAAATTGAGGGGATAGATAACGACCTTCAACGATTTTTATTTTCATCATTTCAAGAAAACCAAAATCGATCTCAGCATTTCTTGGCTGCACGAAAATTCCATTATGTGTAAATCCAGAACTTGAGTTCGTACTGCCGCCAAAACTTCCGGCAAATGTGCTAACATCTACAACTCCAGATATTTTTTTGATTTCTAGTTTGTCAACGCCATATTGCTGTACTCTTTTTTGTCTGTCTGGTTTGTTGTACGGAATTGAAATGACTTGATCACCGCTAAATCCAAGGTCTTTGTTCATCATATAATCGACCTGAGAATTAACAATCAAAGCACCAATAATAAAAAACGCTGCGATTCCGAATTGAAAAATAAGCATCGAATTTCGAATCCAAATACCACTTTTGCTTCTAGAGAAATTACCTTTAAGAACTTTTAACGTCTCAAAATTTGAGATATAAATGGCAGGGAAAATACCCGCAAGAACGATTACTAATCCAAATATAAAAATGAGCTGCAGGTAAAATTCACTGCCATTCATAATCAAATTTTTCTTTAAAAAGGTATTGTAATAAGGTAATGAAAGCTCAACAATTGCCAAAGCAAACAAAATAGCCAGCGTAACAATAATAGCCGTTTCAAAAATAAACTGCGTTATAATTTGATTTTTTGAAGCTCCTACAATTTTGCGAACCCCAACTTCTTTTGCACGTTTGATTGCCGATGCAGTCGCTAAATTGATGTAATTGACCAATGATAAAATGAGAATTAAAACAGATAAACCACCCATGATGTAAAGCAATTTCAAATTTCCTACACCCTCTGGAAAATTTTGTCCGGCTGAACTTTTCGTTCCGTGCAAACGAGACATTTGCAATTGGTCTAAAATAACGATGATTTCGCCATTTTCCTTTATATATTGTTCTGGAGTCTGGCCATTTTCTTTAGCATCTTTTAAAGTTCGGTTAACGTAATTGACGTTTTGCATTTTCTTTAAAACCGCCACCGCATCAGCCTTTTTTTTGATTTTAACAAGCAAACCATAATTAAAGTTTCCCCAACTGTTTATGTCGCCTTGACGTTTTACACCGCTAAAAACATAATTTGGTTCAATTGATGAAGGTTTGATAATACGATAAACCGATTTTACAGTATAAGCAACAGTATTGTAGATTATTGATCTTCCAATTGGATCTTCATCTTTAAAGATTAATTTAGCTTGCTCTTCAGAAATGGCAACGCTATTTTTTTCTTTTAGAATGTTTGTTTTTGCTCCTTGTACAATTTCAAAAGGAAAAAAATCGAAGAAATTTTCATCGCTTACAGTAATCTTTTTTGCCATAAGTTTTTGACTTTGATATTTGATAATATCTTCATCGTACCAAGTATTGAAGAAACATACTTTTTCAATTTCCGGAATTGACGCTTTGCAGGTTTCACCAAACGGAATGGAGTTAGAGCCCCAAGTATCACCAGTTGCTCCAATTTTATTCAACACCATATAAGCATTTTCCTTATTTGGATTCCATTGATCGTAAGAATGCTCGTTGTTCCAATATAAAATGGCAAAAATCACGCTAGCAATTCCAATACTTAAACCTAAAACATTTAAAAACGAAAACAATTTGCTTTGTTTTAAATGATAAATAAATATTTTAAACCAGTTAAAAATCATTTTGATGTATATTTTTTATAGTTGATATGGCTGTTTTTGTAATGCTTTTGGTTTTAAAGCATAGTAAATATTCTGCAGACAAATTCTACCAGAACCACGAGTGCAGTAACAATAATTTTAATCATGATTTTATTATTTAGCGTCCATAAAAACATCAACATTACGTTGATTTAACTTCTCAGAAAATATAACTCCGTCTTTCATATGAATGGTTCTTTGCGAAAAAGAAGCATCATAATCAGAGTGGGTAACCATCAAAATAGTAGCGCCTTTAGCGTGTAAATCGGTTAAAAGTTCCATTACTTCATTACCGTTTTTACTATCTAAGTTTCCTGTTGGCTCATCGGCCAAAATAATTTTTGGGTCGTTTACCAAAGCTCTTGCAACGGCAACTCTCTGCTGTTGTCCTCCAGAAAGCTGTTGCGGAAAATGTTTTAAACGATGAGAAATGTTTAATTTTTCAGCAATTGCTTCAATCTTTTGTTTTCTTTCAGAAGCCTTTACGTTGTTGTAAAGCAAAGGCAATTCGATATTATCGTAAACAGAAAGTTCGTCGATCAAGTTGAAGTTTTGGAAAATAAAGCCAATATTTTCTTTTCTCACTTTTGCTCTTCCTTTTTCTTTCAGGCCGATCATTTCTTGGTCTAACAGTTTGTAGCTTCCGTTGCTTGCACTGTCCAAAAGTCCGATAATATTCAATAAAGTCGATTTTCCGCATCCTGAAGGCCCCATGATAGTTAAAAAATCTCCTTTTTTTATTTCTAAATTGATACCGCTCAAAGCAGCAGTTTCTATTTCTTCTGTTCTAAAAACTTTGGTTAAATTCTGAATTGTGATCATAATTTTTAAGGTTTTGAAATGTTGTTAAATTCGTTTTTTGATTGATGATTGAAACGATGATTTTTTATAATTGTAAAACTGTAAACTGTGACTGCGACTGAAAACTATTCTTTCTCAAGCGCAAGCTCTTCAATATCTTTATAGTCGGTATAAGAAGAAGTTACTACAGATTCGCCTTCTTTTAAACCTTCTAAAACTTCATAATAAGAAGGATTTTCGCGTCCTAATTTGATATTTTTTCTTGCGGCTTTGTTTCCATTCACAACAAAAATCCATTTTCCTGCCGCTTCCTGATTAAAAGCGCCTCTCGGAATTACTAGTGTTTTGTTCTTTTCAGATAAAATCAATTTTACGCCAAAGCTAAGTCCGTCTTGAAGAGCAATTTTTTCTTTAGATGCAAAAGCCAATTCTACAGTAAAACGTCCGCCTTTAACTTCCGGAATTACTTTGGTAACGATAACTTCAAGATTTTTTCCTTTAAATTCTACTTGACCTTTTAAGCCTTCTCTAACTTTTTCTAAGTAAAATTCATCCACATCAGCAGTCAGTTTGTAACCTTTATTAGCGTCGATTTTTCCGATGCTTGCTCCAGCCTGAAAAGTTTTTCCTAAAACAGGTTCAAAAGAAGTCAATCGTCCTGTTTCTGGCGCTGTAATTAAAAAGTTCTTTTTGTTATTTCTAAGAATATCCAAACTCTTTTCCATCGTCTGAATTGAACGATTTATTTGCGAAATCTGAACTTGATTCGATTGTTTTTCTTTTTGAATACTCTGCTGGATGGTTCTTTTTCGTTCTTCCTGAAAACGAAGGCTTTCTTTAAAAGTATTCCAGTCATTTTTAGAAATTACATCTTTTTCATAAAGCTTAGCATTCATGTCGTACAATCTTTTGGCATCGTTATAATCGTGTTCAATCAAAACTAAATCTTTGTTGAGGTTTAATTCTTGATTTCTGATATTTAATTTTCCTGTATTTAAGTTGTTGATTTGCTCAATAATAGCAGTTTCTTGAGTCAGATAATTCAATTCTGTATTCGGATTGTACAAACGAGCCAGAGATTGCCCTTTGGTCACCATTGCTCCGTTTTCTACAAAAATCTCTTTTACAGAACCGCCTTCAGTAACGTTTACAAGCATTACATTCAAAGGTTCAACTTTTGCTTGAAAAACCACGAAATCTTCAAAAAAAGCTTTTTCAGCTTTTTGAATGGTCAATTCATCTGCTTTTACGTTTAAAGTTCTTTTGGTATTGAAAGCAAAAACCGAGATCGTAAGCAAAACTAAAAAAACAGCAATTGCTATTGCGAGATATCTAAATTTTTTATTTTTACGAGGAATTACCGTGTCCATTTTTTTAATATTTTACTGATAGTCAATAGGTAAATATTGTGCCATAAAATTTATTATTTGTAAACTATTGATTTTAAAGAGGCTTTGAAAAACACCTCAAAAAAGAAGTGTTCGATAATGAACAGTTGACCGTTCGGAAGCGGACAGAAAAAAGACCACATGAGAAAAAAGCTAGCCCAAATATTAGTTGTTGACGATCAGGAAGAAATTCTCTTTTCTGCCAAAATGATTCTTAAAAAGCATTTTGAGACAATTTTCACGACTAATAGCCCAAAAAAAATCATTTCGATCTTAAACGAAAATGACATAAATGTGGTTTTGCTGGATATGAATTACCGAATTGGTTTTGAAGATGGGCGAGAAGGAATTCATTGGCTAAAAGAAATTAAAGAACTTTCTCCAAACACAATTGTGATTTTAATGACCGCTTTCGGTAAAATTGAAACTGCTGTAGAAGGTATTAAAATCGGAGCTTTTGATTATGTTTTAAAACCGTGGAATAATGAAAAACTGCTAGAAGCCATTGATAAAGCGGTTACTGAAAGCAGAAAAAACACTAAAAAGGCAACTGAAAAAGTAGAAAAATCCGAAAAGAAATACTTCGTCGGAACTTCAGTCAAAATAAAACAAGCTTATTCTATTGCCGAAAAAGTGGCTCGAACAGACGCTAATGTTTTGATTTTAGGTGAAAACGGAACAGGGAAATATGTTTTTGCAGAATATATTCATCAGCATTCTGAAAGAAAAAATCAGCCTTTTGTGCATGTAGATTTAGGTTCTCTGAGCGATAATCTTTTTGAAAGTGAGCTTTTTGGTTATGCCAAAGGCGCTTTTACAGATGCTAAAATTGATACTCCTGGCCGTTTTGAAAATGCTTCAAACGGAACTATTTTTTTAGACGAAATAGGAAATATTCCGTTGCATCTTCAAGCGAAATTGCTTCATGTTTTGCAGACCAAAACCGTAACGCGTTTAGGAGAAAGTAAACCAAGACCGCTCAATGTGCGTGTTATTGCAGCAACAAATAGTGATATTAAAACTGAAGTAAAGAACAAAACTTTCAGAGAAGATTTGCTTTATCGAATCAATACAATGGAAATAAATCTTCCGTCTTTACGAGAAAGGAAAGATGATATTGTGCCAATGGCAAATTTTATTTTAGAACAAATTGCCGAAAAATACAATCATAGTCCCGAAGCTTCGGGATGGCGTTTTGAAGAGAATGCAGCCTCTTATTTAGAAAGATATCCATGGAAAGGAAATGTCCGTGAAATGGAAAACAAGATCGAACGTGCTTTAATCTTGGCGGAAAACAATACAATTTCTGTTATGGATTTGGACATTTTGGATTTTGAAGAAATTCAGGAAAACGACGAAAATCCGTTATCTGAAATGGAAAAAGGTGCAATCGAAAAAGCACTTTTTAAACATAACGGAAATATCAGTAAAACTGCCGAAGAATTGGGTTTGTCTCGCGCTGCTTTATACAGAAGAATTGAAAAATACGATTTGAAAAACCACTGAAAATGAAGAACTGGAAGTTTTATAACGCGTTGTTTATAAGAGTTGTGTTTATAATGGCGCTTTTCCTTTGCAGTGCTTTTTTGTTGTACAACGGATTCAAATTCAATGCAATTCTAGTTGGTGTTTTTGTTTTGATTTTTCTGTTCGAAATGTATTTTTTTGTCAAAACCCAATTGTTGTTTTATGACAAAACGATAAATTCCATTTTGCATGACGATTTTTCTACTCACTTTCCAGAAGAATATAAAAGAAACAATTTCAGTAGTTTGTATCTTTTGTATGATGCTTTAAAAGCTCAAAAACAGGAACAAATATCCAAAGAATTGATCTATCGTTCGATTTTGAACAGCATCGATACAGCAGCTTTAATTTTAGAAAAAGAAAATGAGGATTGGTCTATTTTTATAATGAATGATTGTTTTTCGAAATTATTTAAAGTTCCAAAAGTAAGTCATTGGAAATACCTTAAAAACTATCTTCCTGCGCTTTGCAATGAAATTGAGAATGTAGATTTTGGCGAATTGAAAACGGCAATTTCAATTAAAATTGAGGATCAGGATTTGCAGACTTTTATGTTGCAGACTTCTCGCACTCAAACGTATAACAAAGAATATTTTATTATTCTGTTGGATAGTATTCAGCGTGTTATCGAGAAAAAAGAAAAAGAAGCTTGGATTAATTTAATGAAGATTATTTCACATGAATTAATGAATTCTCTAACGCCAATTCGTGCGCTTTCGCAGAATTTACTCCATATTGTAGATCAGGAAGAATTGGAAGAAGATGATTTTGAAGATATTAAAAGTAGTATTTCGACCATCATTAACAGAAGTGATCATTTGCAGTTTTTTGTAGAGAATTATAGAAAACTGGCTATGCTTCCAACGCCAAACAAACAAATGACACCGATAAATGCTTTGTTTGAAGATTGCTTGCGAATTATGAGTCCGATTTTGAAAGAAGAAGGAATTGAATTAATCAATGAAATTCATAGTTCCCGTTCAATTCTGATTGATAAAAATCAGATGGAACAGGTAATTATCAATTTGATAACCAACAGTATTCATGCTTTAAAAGAAAAAGAAGAAAAGAAACTGATAATCTCCAGTTATACCGAAAACAATCGCTTTTTTATCGTGATTTCAGACAATGGAAAAGGAGTTGACGCAGAAATTAGAGATAAAGTTTTCCTTCCATTTTTCACCACAAGAAAAGACGGAGCGGGAATTGGATTAACGCTTTCTAAAAACATTATCGAAGCGCACGGAGGCTATTTAAGCTATCAAACCGATGAAGATCAAACTAGTTTTGTGATTTGTTTGATTTGATAAAATGAACCATATAAGTGATATAAGTTCTTTTAAACATTGTGTTTGTATCTCTCGCAAAGACGCGAAGTCGCAAAGTTTATTTTAAATTTTCTTTGTGACTTCGCGTTTTTGCGAGATTAAATGAGAAAGTAAAACTTTAAATTAACTTATATCACTTATATGGTGAAAAATCTAAACTTCAACTTCAGGTTTCCAGAAATGCTTTTCAAAATCCACAATCTGATTATTGACTACTTTAATGCCTTCATTTTCTAAAAGCTGTTGCATTAAATTAGTTCCGTCAAAATGATGCTTTCCTGTCAAAAGGCCTTTTTGGTTTACGACTCTGTGCGCTGGAACATCATCCATATTATGGCACGCGTTCATTGCCCAGCCGACCATTCTTGCCGAACGAGCTGTTCCTAAGGCTTTCGCGATAGCGCCATAAGAAGTTACTTTTCCAAACGGAATTTGTCTGGCGATTACATAAACTCTTTCGAAAAAATTCTCTTCAGCCATTTTAAAATATTTTACCATTAAGATATGAAGTTAATAAAGATAAAAACTTAATTTTTCTTAATCTCTTAATGGTTGGTTTTATTTATCCGAAGTAATAATTCAAGATATTAAAAAGTGTCGCAAGAGCAACTAATCCTGTAACAGTTCCGATAATGGTATTCATGTTACGCATGAAGTAATCGGTTTTCTTTTCTATTCTTCCGAAAAAGGCGATATAGCTGTATAAAATTCCAAAAGCGCCAATAACAGAACCTAATACAAAGGTTAAAATAATCGGATTTTCGAATACAAAAAGATGGTAGGAAGCAAGTGTTACACTTACTACAACATAATAAGGAATAGGGAAGAAGTTCAATCCAGAAAGCAACATTCCGAGAAAGAAACGACTTTTTTTACTGCTCTTTTTTATTTTCGTTTTTTTCTTTGCTTTTGGTTCTTTCGCAAAAAACAAAAAATAAATAGTTAAGATCGAAAAAATGATAAAACCAGCCTCACGCAATAATATTACAACATCTGGACGATTGTCTATGACTCGAGCAAATAATACTGCGATATAAGCTTGAAAAAAGATAATTAAAACTGCACCAATTACAAATGACAGCGCATTCTTTCTCCCTTCTTTCATTTTTATTTTGGCAGCTGTCATATTGAGCAATCCAGGCGGAATAGTTCCAATGGCAGCGGCAATAAAACCTGAAATTAGGGGAACGAGATAGGTCATTTAGTTATTAAATCAGTTAGATAAAGGTTTCAAAATTAAAGTTAGTCTTTAATTTTGAAACGAATATACGTAATTGCCTTATTAATTTCTAAATATTGTTTTTCGTAGAAAGTCTGAATAGCAGTTACAACCTCAGGGCTTCCTTCGTTTTTATATACATTGTGATTCGCATACAAAACTTCGTGACCTTCTCCGTGAAGTAATCCAAGAGTATAACCGTGCATAAATTCGCTATCGGTTTTAAGATTTACAACACCGTCTTTTTTCAAGATTTTTTTGTACAATTTCAAGAATTCAGAATTCGTCATTCTGTGTTTCGTTCTCTTATATTTGATCTGCGGATCTGGGAAAGTAATCCAGATTTCGTCTACTTCGCCTTCAGCAAAAATATGGTTGATCAATTCGATTTGTGTACGAACGAAAGCAACATTATGAAGACCGTCTTCTACAGCAGTTTTTGCACCTCTCCAGAAACGCGCTCCTTTAATATCGATTCCGATAAAATTTTTGTTTGGGTATTTTTCTGCTAATCCAACAGAGTATTCTCCCTTTCCGCATCCTAATTCTAAAACTAATGGATTATCATTTTTAAAGAAATCAGAGTTCCATTTTCCTTTTAAAGGCATTAAATCGCCTACAACTTCTTCTCTTGTTGGTTGAAAAACGTTTTGGAATGTTTCGTTTTCTCTGAATCTTTTTAGTTTATTTTTACTTCCCACTTTACAAAAATTTTCCGCAAAATTAAGGAATATAAACGAATGAAAGTAACGGAATTGTGTTTAAAAAGTTTTCCGCCACGAATTCACGAATTTTATTTTAAAAATAATTAGTGAATTCGTGGCGGAAAAAAATATTATTTAACCGTAATGAGGTTCTGTTATTGGTTGTGCTTTTGGATCAAGAGATTCATCGTGTTGTGATAAATCCAATCCGATGTGTTCTGATTCTTCTGAAACTCTCAAAGGAATAATGAAATTCGTTACTTTGAATAAGAAATAGGCTCCGAAGAAAGTAAAGACTGAAACTAAAACCAACGCCATCATGTGATGTCCGAAAACATTCCATCCGCCGTGAAGTAAACTTGCATTTTCGCCGTGAGCGAAAACAGCTGTTAGAATCATTCCCATAATTCCTCCGACACCGTGACAAGCAAAAACGTCAAGCGTATCGTCAAATCTTTTAGAATATTTGCAATTTACAGCAGTGTTAGAAACCAAAGCCGTGATGAATCCGAAGAACATACTTTCTGGGACAGAAACAAATCCGGCAGCAGGCGTAATGGCCACAAGACCAACAACAGCGCCAATACAAGCTCCAAGAGCAGAAACTTTCCTTCCGTTCATTCTATCAAAGAAAATCCAAGTAAGCATTGCTGCAGCAGATGAAGTTGTAGTTGTAGCAAAAGCCATAGCAGCAGTTCCGTTGGCAGCAAGCGCAGATCCAGCGTTGAATCCGAACCAACCAAACCAAAGCATTCCAGTTCCTAATAAAACAAAAGGAATATTGGTTGGAATATGCTGACTGTTTTTTCTTTTCCCTAAAACAATAACTCCTGCCAAAGCTGCAAAACCAGAACTCATGTGAACGACAGTTCCTCCAGCGAAATCTTTAACCCCGAAATAACTTCCTAAAACTCCTGTCGGATACCAAACGGCGTGACATAAAGGAGCATATATAAAAATGGTAAATAAACTAATGAAAACTAAATAAGAAATAAAACGAACACGTTCTGCAAACGAACCTGTAATAATCGCTGGACAGATAATCGCAAATTTCATTTGAAACAAAGCAAAAAGCATAAACGGAATCGTGTTTGCCAATTGTTTATGAGGTAAAACGCCAACATAATCCATAAAAGCAAAAGTTGTCGGATTTCCGAAAAAGCTATAAAAATGGTCTCCAGAACCAAAACCAACTGGTTCTCCAAAAGCCAAACTAAATGCAACAACAACCCATAAAAGCGTTACCACTCCTAAACAGATAAAACTTTGAAGCATGGTAGAAATAACGTTTTTCTTTCCTACCATTCCACCATAAAAGAAAGACAATCCTGGCGTCATGATTAAAACCAGACAGCTCGAAGTAAGCATCCAGGCAACATCGGCAGGAACTATATGGTCTGTAGTTCCAAATTCTGATAAAACATAATTATTTTCTGTAACAGTTGGCCAAAATGCACCTATTGTACATACGACGCTAATGATAATAAAGGAAATAATCCAGCGTTTTTCTATTTTCATTTTTAAAATACTTTGTTTAACCCTATTTTTTTTGGGGTCAAAGTTAGAAAAAAATAAAGATTCTTGTTTTAAAGGCTGATAAAATAGAGGTATGGGTTTTATTTTGATTGATTTTGTAAAATACGGCACGTTTTTTTGACAGTATCTTATTCTAAAGTTACAAAAAAGCACTGTTTTTGACGAATTAATTAAAAATAATTCAGCAGTGCCTTTTGTAAAGTGCTCAAAAAGTTATGTTTATAATAACAAAAGCTGAAAATGTTTTATTTTTTCTGAAGTTTTGAAATCAATGCGTCTTCAATTGGTGTTTTTATCTTGGTTACAGCATCAACTTCGTCATTTGGAACTGTCATTGATAGAACATAATGCTGAATTTTCCATTCGTTACCTACTTTAACTAAAACTCCAGATCCGCGGCAAATTTTCATTTGTGTATCTAATAATTCATCAAACCAAGCAATTTTTCCGCTTTTGTCAAAAAAGATATGACGTTCTAAGGCTTTAAAGTTCCAAGTTGTTCCTTTGTCAAAAAATGGTTTTGCCCAAACTGCGAATTCTTTTTTAGTCCAATTTTCTGTAGCATCAGTTCCGATGTAAATCGCATCAGAATTTAATACACTAAAATAAGCGTCAAATTTTACCTCAGCAGCAGCTTTATGCCAAGCATCTAAGGTTTGATTGATTTTGTTTTTGTCTGCTTGAGCATTCGCAAAAGAAGCAACGAATAAAAGAAGTAAAAGTGTTTTTTTCATGAGTATTATTATTTGACTTTAAAGGTATAATTTTTTTTGAACCATATAAGTTATTTAAGGAAATGGAAGTTTTCAAATAATTAAAGATTTTGCGTTTAATTATCATTAACATTACTCATGTCATTTAATCTCTCAAAAAACCACTATATTTGATTCTCAATAAAAATACCCCAGTCATGAAGGCAAAATTACTTATAAGTTCATTCGCTGTAACTTCTCTAATGTTCGTTTCCTGTAAAAAGGAATTAGAACCGCAAGCAAGTACAGCAACTTCCGAATTAGTAAGGTTAGGACTTGCAAAAGATACAACTACAACTAAAGCCGCTGCGCCAGTGGTGCAAAATTCTACGGCAAACCCAAATACAGTTTTAAGTGATACAAAAGGAATTAATCCTGCGCACGGACAACCGGGTCACCGTTGTGATATTGCGGTTGGTGCGCCTTTAAATTCGGCACCTCAACAGCAAGGTCAAGTTACGGCACAAGCAGGACAAACTGTAAAAATGAGCCAGCCTCAAGTGGTAACTACGACAACAACCCAACAACCAGTTAAAGTGGCTAAAGGAATGAACCCGCCACACGGACAGCCAGGTCATAGATGCGATATTCCAGTTGGAGCACCATTAAATTCGCCTGCTGCAAAAACAACTGCTGCAGCTACAAATACAGCACAAACCGGAACGGTTACACAAAACTTTACGGTAACTCCTCCGCCATCAAATGCGGTTCCAGCATTGTTAAGTACTGAAAGTAACGAAACTACAGTTGCAGATGGAATGAACCCGCCACACGGAAAACCAGGTCACCGTTGCGATATTGCAGTTGGAGCACCTTTACCGAAATAGTTTATTGAACCATATAAGTGATATAAGGAATTTAAGATTTCACTTAATGCTATTCCTAAAAAAAGCGAAGCCGCAAAGTACATACTTTGCGGCTTCTTTTTTTCGTGATACAAGTTTTTCGGTAAACTTAAAATGAACTTATATTACTTATATGGTTTAAAAAATAGATTAATGTTCTTTTATTTTCTCGAAAGTGGTAGTCAACGATTTTTTGACTTTGGCTAATGCTCCGCTGAAAGCTTTTTCAAGAGTTTCGGCGTGTTCTGTTACGGTTATGGGTTGTAATTTTACGGGACGGACTTCAATTACACATTTCTTGTCATGCAAGCTGAATTTTTCGCCGTTTTCATCTCCAAAATGAATTTCTACACGGGTAATTTTATCTTCAAAACGATTTAAAGTTTTTTCTATTTCTCCAGAAAAATAACTTTCTAATCTTGCGCTTCCTTCAATGTTTTTGTCTGTATTGATTTGTACTTTCATAACGGATAAAATTTAATGATTCATTCTCAAACTTATTTATTTTAAAGGTAAAAGACAAGTGAGTTAAGGAAATATTATGAAATTTTAAAAGAATTATTTTTTCAATTTTGTAATTTCGATTTAGAGAAAATATACTTAGAGTATTCAATTTTATAAATAAAGAAAAAACTTACAATTTGTTTTTGTTTTTCATATATTTGGAGTTCCTAAAAATTCAAGATTATGAACACACAAAAATTCTTGCCCATGTGGTATGCTGACGTTATTGGAAACAACCGTAGCGCGTTCTTGAAGGTGCAGGACAGCTAAGCCACATGGGTTTTTTATTCCTAAAATTCAAGATTATGAGTACAAACACTTTTTCCAAAGAAACCGAATTGAGGTTAACTGAATTCTTCAACAATTCAATTGATTCCAAAAGTATGGCGAAAACCATTAGACAAGTAAATTATACGCTTGCGCTAAATGTCCTAAAAAATGAAACCACACAACCAGAAAACATCAATCTTGAAGATAGTTTCTATTGGCTGAATAAATTAGCAGAGATTTTGGATCCTTATTTGGAGGTTGAATAATGTAGAAATGAAAAAGCCACTTTGAGGAGTGGCTTTTTTTAATTTTACACTAGTTTGTCTCCTCCGTCGAAATGACAAAAAATGAGAATCTATTCAAAAAAAGAAATTACGATTTCTCCTTCTTCCCCCACTTAACCTTCATCTTCCCCTCATTATCATAAGCGATCAAATGCAGGACAATACCACGTTCGCGAACGGCTTTTCGTTCTTCTTTTGTGGCGAGTTTGGCGTCGTTTTTAGAATTTCTTAGCGGAACGGTGAGGGCGAGATTGGTGCCTCGGCCGAAAGAATAAATGCCTTCTGCATCCATGTTAAGAACGCTTGAACTTATTGTTAGTTTGTGGACATCGATTTGTTCGCCTCGAAGATTAAGCGAACCCGATAAATCACTGAAAGTAATATTCTCTACATCACGAAGTGGAAAAGCAAATTTACCGACTTTCATAATAGGTTCGAAGTTTAATAACGCGCCTTGGTTGACATTAAAATCTAATTTTCCTTTCATCGAATTCATAATCAAATCGCCTTTGCTGCTCATTAAACCTGTAACATTGGCATTGCTGGTTAATCGGCCTCTGATGTTTTTCGGACTAAAAGATTTGATTCCGAAGTTGTTGAAAGATCTTAAAAAGCTTGCAATATCAACTTTGTTTACCTGTGCATTTGAGGTAAAAACATAATGATTTCCGCTCGGCTGAACAGAACCGCTAAAATTGATGCTTCCGCCAGATGTTTGTACCGTTCCGTTTTTGAGCAGAATTTTAGAATTCAGCATTTCCAGTGTTGCTCTTGTCTGGGTTGCAGTAAGAGAGCCGTATGTAATTTTGTCGGCTTTTAGATTAATGATCGCCGTACATTTTTCGGTTACAGATTTTAGCTGATTCGTAAAATTGACATTCTGCTTTGCTGCTTTTTTTGTTACTGTTTTTTGCTGTGAAGAATTTTTTAAAACGCCTAAAAACTGTTTCACATCAATATTCGGACAATAAATATTCCAGTTTACGACCATTTTTTCAGGGGCGTTGTAATATAGATTTAGGAAATTATCAATTTTTCCGTCAATGCGGATAATGTTGTTTTTGTGTTTGTAAGCAATCTTTTTGATGTAAAGCGCTTCTTGGGTAAATGACAATTGTACGGCTGTATTTTCGGCGTGAATGCTTTTCGGAAGGTAATCAAATGTAGCATTGTCAATATCAACATTACCTGTAAAACGTGGTTTGTTGATGTATAAATCGACAATATCAAACTGAAATTTCAGATTGGCTTTGGCATGGCCGCTTTCAAAATGCAGCATTTTTTCATTCATCATTCCGTTCAATTTCGAAATATCAAAATCAGAATTTACAACTCCCGTTACAATTGGTTTTTCTAGATCATTAATAACAGCTTGTGCGATATTTAAAGGAATGTTTTCATATTCGGCTTTAAAATTGGTCAAAATAATAGCAGAATTCGGATCGCTGAATCCTTTTTCTGGCTTGAAATTATTCGTAAAAATTCCTTTGAAACTGCAATTGGTAAACAAACCATCCGGAATACTTAATTCGTTATTTCTGACATCTGCCTGAACCACAATTTTAGGATCGCCTTCTACATTCAAATCGCCTTTGATATCGCAGTTTACCTTAATTGGTTTTTTGATACCAAATTTATTCAACTTCGAACTGATATTTCCAGACAATAAATTAGACGCATTTTGCCATAAAATATCAGTCCCGATATTGATTCCGAAAAGCGAATTGTTTTTTCCGATATTAAAGAAAGCGACAATATCAAAAGCATCAGAACCAATTTTGAGGCCTTTGGTATTAATGTCAATTTTTTGTTTGGCTTCAGAATATGAAATATCAAATTTACCTTCCAGCATTTTTTCTTTAGCAAAACTTCCGTGAACCGTATTAAAAGCAAGGCTGTTAATTTTCGTTTTCAAAAACAGATTCGTCTGCCAATTGTCATCGTCATAATCGACTTTAGACTCTAAACTTGCCACATCAAAATCAAATAATTTATGTCCTAAATGATTGTCAATAATCACATGAACTTCGCTTAAGCTTACCTGATCGATTGTTGTTTCAGGTTTCTCTTTATCAGTTTTAGGTTTTTTCTTTTTAGGTTTGAAAATGTTGGAATTAGAATAACCATCTGCGGCTTTGTAAATGTAAATATCAGCGTCGTTAATTAAGATTTTATGAATATTGATTTCGTGATGCAATAAACTCCAGATGTTTAAGCGCGCTTCAATCTCTTTGGCTCTCAGTAAAGTATGTTTGTGGCTTTCCCATTTATTGTCTTTTATTTCCACATCATTTAAAGCCAATGTAAAATAGGGGAAGCCCGTTAAGAACTTATAATGAAAGTCGGTAATATGGAATTTACCATTTATATTTTCGTTGATTTTGGTATTGACTTTGGCAATAATTTCTGTTTTATGTCGATTGAAATAAATAGACAAACCTCCACAGGCAAGTAAAAGAATGGCAACTAGGCCAAGAACAAAATATCCGAAACGTTTGGCATATTTTTTAAAAGATTCAGATCGCAGAAAGGATTTTGTTTTATGTAAAGTTTCTTTCATGTTAAACATGTTTTTGGACTTACTAAGATACTAAAAAAATGCTAAAACTTTTATTGGTTTGATTTTCAGATAAATAAATTGTAAATTTAACCCTATACAGTTTATAATTATTGACAATACATTTATAATGAAAACTAATTTAGTAATGGTGTTTGATTTATTTTAAATTTTTAAATTTGTACTGTAGTTTGAAAGTTAAATATTCAGACATAATTTTAATCTTAATATATTATGGCATTAGCAATAACAGATGCTACTTTTGATGAAGTAGTTTTAAAATCAGATAAACCAGTAATGGTAGATTTTTGGGCAGCATGGTGTGGTCCTTGTAGAATGGTTGGTCCAATCATTGACCAATTAAGCGAAGAGTATGCTGGTAAAGTAGTTGTTGGTAAAGTAGATGTAGATGCTAACCAAGAATTTGCTGCAAAATATGGTGTGCGTAACATACCAACCGTTTTGGTGTTTCAAAATGGTGAAGTAGTAGGAAAACAAGTAGGAGTAGCTCCGAAACAAGCCTACGCAGATAGTTTAGACGCTTTATTGTAATCTTAGATTACGATTTATATAAAAAAGGTCCAGCGAAAGTTGGACCTTTTTTATTTTATTTTTTTTTCGCCACGAATTCACGAATTAGTGTTAATTAAGTTACTTAGAAAAGCAGATAAAACTACTCCCTTAATTTCACAAATTTAATTCGTGAATTCGTGGCGAAAAATCTTTTTTATTTTATTCTAATTATGAATTAGTGGCTGTGCGTTTCACTGTTTTCATAACCTAAAATCGTAATCATATAAGGAGTACTAGAAACCTTAGTCTTTTTGATTGCCGATGTAGAAAGGTTTACTTGCAATAATTCTCCAGTTGATGGCGAAGTGATGTAAGCAAAACGATCTGTAACTGCCATTTGAGGTTTTAATGTTGCATCTGTAGCTGTTTCTGAAGTTGCTTTAACTTCTTTTGCCACTTGTAAACTGCTGATATCATAAAGTTTGAAATCTCCTGAATGCAATAAAACAGCCAATTTTTTATGATCATAACTTACTTTACATTGCATAATTGTTGTGTTTGCGATAATTGGTTTTACAGTATTGGCAACAACATCAATTAAATAAGCGCCTTTTGCAGCCGTAAATCCAATGAATTTTCCAGCAGAAGCCGTTTCTAAAATACTTCCAAACCAAGCCGTTCCAAAATCTGATGGATGATCAATTAGTTTTTGATTTCCGTTGCTTTCAACTACTAAAATTCCGCTAGAAGAACCAAAAACTGCGTAAACTCCGTCTGAAGCATTTCCGTGAATTCCTTTGGTTTGAATTTTAGCATCAAAAAGTGTTTTTCCAGTATTGTCAATGATTTTCACTTTTTCAGGAAGCGTTCCTGTAACCGAATTGTCTTTTTCTGTAATAGCGTAAGTTCCATTAGTAAAAGTCGCCATTGCACCGTGATGCGCCAATAAACCTGCGTTAATCGTTTTGAAAGTTGCACCCGCTTTGTGTACATCTGCTTCTTTACCTACAGAAAGCGTTCCGTCTCCATCGTTAAAAGTTAGAATTTCTCCAATTTTACTTTTAAAATGAGTTGGTTTTAATGCGCTTGTCGCTAAAACTCCAAATTTAGGAACATCATCCACATCAATATGGTCGCCGTGTAATTCTAGTCCGCTGTCAAAAGTTTCTACGAAATTATTGTCTCTGTGAACAATTCCTGCATAACGTCCAGATTCTGTTGTGTACAAAGATGATTTAGCAAATTTTGCCGTAAAAGAACTGATTTTATCTTCATGCGGATCAAAAAGCGTTAACTCTGCTGTTTTTTCGTCAGAAAGTAAAACTCTAACAAAAGTATGTTCTTCTGAAGCGTCATGGTCATGATCGTGGTCGTCGTGATTATCGTCGTCGTTGCTGCACGAAACCGCAAAAAGCGATAAAACAGACAAAAAAAGTAGTTTGTAAAACTTGTTTTTCATTGTAATAAAGGATTTAAAATTTGTAAATAATTGATTTTTGAATGGTCGGACTTATCGCGAAATCGAAAATGGAATTTTCATAGAAACAATAATATTTCTTCCCGCTTCCGGAAGTTCGATAAGTCGGTAAAAGCTGGTGTGATTTAAATATTTTGTATTGAATAAGTTTTGTATCTGAACATTAATGCTGATCGTCTCTTTTCCTGTTTTTATTTTTGTACCTAAAGCGATATTAAAAACATGACTTTCGGCTGTTTTTTTCTCTGGCGGAACAATATGGTTTTGCTCTGCTGTAAGGCGATAATCAACAGAGAAGTAAGCATCTTTCAAAAAGCCTGTTTGAGGCTCGTAATTCAATCCAAACAAAATAGAAGGAGGCGGAGAAAACGGAAGCGTATATCCCTTTTTGCTTCCAGATTTTTGTTCTGAATAAAGATATTCTGCCGCGATTTCTGCACTTAAAGATTTTAGGAAATAATAACGCGTTTGCAATTCGGCACCATAACGGAATACTTTACTTTGCTCGTATTCAAAAACCTGATTTCCTGCTCCATAATAAATATCATGGGCTGAGGTTGGATTTAAATAAATGAAATTCGGAAAATAATTCACAAACGGTGTTAGTTGAAAAGACCAGTTTTGCTGTTGCCATTCCATTCCCAAATCCAATTGATACGAACGTTCTGCATCCAGATTTGGATTTCCTTTTTCGAATCTGAAATAATGATAATTGACACCGTTTGAAGCCAATTCTTTCGCAATCGGCATTCTAAAACTAGACCCCAAATTAGCTTTCAAAGTCAGATTTCCTGGATTGTAATTTACCCCAGTCGACCAAGTAAAACTGTTGAATGTTTTGGTCAAATCTTCAGAACGCTGTAAATATTCCAATTGCGTCTGATTGTTTTCTGAAACAGGACTTTCAAACCAATCGTAATACGATTTCATTTTGATCGTACCATAATCGTAACGAACTGCGCCGTGTAGAAACCATTTTTCGTTCAGTTCAATTTTATCATAAACAAACAAACCCGCATTCAATTGCGTAAAAGCTGGAATCAAAAAACTCCATCCGCCAATGGCATTTTCTTGCGCAACGACATTAGTTCCAATTGTAATTTGATGACGATTAATAGAAAATTCATCTTTCGCAGAAAACGACCAAACATCTTTATCATATTGACGTTCCAAATCTTGTGGAGCGTACATGTCATCTGGATAAATTGGGGGCATATAACCGTGATTGACGTAATGACTCCATTCTCTTCTGAAGTTTTTTTGAAAGCCAATCTGTGTTTCAAAAGCATGATTTCCTAAATTAAAAGAAGTCGTATTGCTCAATTTCAAATGATTGACTTGCTGATACGGCATCAAAATATCCCGACTTGATTTGTCGTGCAATTCGATATCGACATTTCTTGGTTCGAGTCCGTGCGCATTCGCGAAAAAACCGCTTTTCGTGTGAACGTTACTGAAATAAAAAACCGACTTCAATTTTTCTCCAGAATAACCCGTACTCAAATGAAAATCGAGTTCGCGTCCAGCTGTATTTCGCAAATGATTTTTATACAACGGAACAGCGTAACTGTATACATGAACCATATCTGTTGGAACACGATAATCGCCGTAATCCATTGTGGTTACACGAGAATCGAAAACCCAGTTTTCATATCGACCATATACATTAAAAGAACTTCCAAATAGCGCATTATTACTTTTTCCTGTAAGGTCAACGCTTCCGCCAAAAGTATTTCTAGACGGAAGAGGAAGCGGTTTAATATTCACCGCACCGCCCACAGCATCAGATCCGTAAATAAATGAAGAAGGACCTTTTATGATTTCTACTCGGTTTACTGCATATTGATCGATTTCCAAACCATGATCCGCGCCCCATTGCTGGCCTTCGTGTTTCAAACCGTTTTCAACGACAATCACTTGATTAAAACTCAAACCTCGAATAAGCGGTTTTGAACCTCCAGAACCAATCGAAATGGTTTTAACACCAGGCAATTTCTGTAAAGACTGCATCAAACTACCGCCAAGATTACGTTGAATAAAACTGCTGTTTACAGTTTCAACATTCAGCGATTCTTCTTTTTTGCGTTTTTCAACAGCATTTCCGTTGACAATAACTTCGTTGAGTTCTTTAATTTCAGGCTTTTTTTCTGAAGGCTTATTTTGAGAAACAGCTTCAGATGAAATCAATAAACTAGCGAGTAAAAAACAATATTTCCAATAAAGGAATTGGGCATTCTTCATTAAATCCTGATTATAAAATTTTAATACTTAAACCTTTCAGCGTTTGCCAGCCTTCTTTGTCCGTTAATCTGATCATAAAATGATAATCGCCAGGATCAACATCGGCAGGAATTGTAATTTGCGCCGTTGCTTCATAACTTTTCACACCATTTGGAATAGTATAATTGTTGATAAAAAGCATTGGGTTTACAGGTTTTTTCACCGCTTCGGTCTCGCAAGTCGTCACTTCTGTACTGTGTGTATGATGATCGAAATTGTGATGAATATCTAAGCTGTAAGAACCCAATTCGACATTGTCATTAAAAGTCGCTTTGAAAGTGAAGATTTGTCCACGTTGGATCGTACTGCATTGAATTGGGAAAGCTTCTTTTGCTGAAATGTCAATTACAGGATATTCCGTATCGATTTCTGTCTTATCGCTAGAACAAGAAGAAATAAAAGTCAAAGCAAAAACGCCTAATAAAAATGGTATCTTTTTCATTTTTTTTGATTTGAATTAAAGTGCAAATGGAAGATCAATAGATTGAGAAAAATTGATATTATAAGTCGTGTTTTTATACAAAACCAAAAAAGTATAATCGCCAGAAGCCCAAGATTTGTTGGCAATTAAATCTTGCTGAACAGGAGAATTGTTGTCTTTTGCAGCACCAATTATAAGATTTGGTTTTTCTCTTGTAAACTTTACGCCATCCCACGGAACATTAGAAAATTGTCCTGCATCGGCCACGTTTTTATGTTCTAAAACATCATAAACGATCACTTTGCTAAAATCAATTTGATCAACGCTTTCCGGATTGTGTTTAGCATTTTTATTAATCAAAAGCAAATACATAATTCCGTCGCCTTTTATGCCTTCAAGCGTTACTTGCGAACTGAAAATATCGTTGTTTTTGTACTTAGCGGCCGGATCAGAAAATTTGCCTTTTCGATACATAAAACCATCATTAATAAAAACCGTGAAAATTGAAGCCACAGGATTTACAGGAATATTTTCTAGTTTGTAAATCGTGATGGTTTTGGTTACTTCCAGTTTTGTTCCGTTTTGATCGTTGATGATAATAATGAAATCATATTTACCTTCAACAGCGTCTTCTGGAATGTCAAAATGCTTGTGAACCGTTGCGTTTTTGGCATCTGCATATTGCGTCCAAGTAATTTCGTGAGACCAAACTTTAGAATAGGTTTCAGTGCTTTTTTGTACAATTTTCACTTGTACATCTTTGATTTTGTCAGCAGCAGTTACCTCCGCGTTAAAATGGAAATCTTCGCCAATAGTTGCAGTTTCGTTGTTTCCAAGACCCAATTCGATTTTGTCAATCGCAGGAATAGCTGGTTCTTTTTCTGAATCGTCGTTACTGCAGCCTGTAAAAGTAATTGCAGCAAAAACCGAAGCCAGAATGAGTTTTGTTGTTTTCATTTTTTCTGATTTGATTTTGATCATTTTATAAAGAGTATTTGGGTTACGAGAATGTTTTTCAGTGTATTAAGTCCCAGAGGGACGAAATATTTATAGAAAATCAATTTGCCATTTAGAAAAGAGCCCCAGCGGGGTGAAACAATCTTCTGAATGATTGAAAAACAGCAGAAACAGAACTAAAAACTCGAATTAAGTTTTAGCACCAATGCTATAATCGATAAAATTTAAAAGGGAATTTTTGTGCAGAAAAGACAGTATTCTAGCAAAGAAATTTTGAAATTTCAATACAAGATATATCGTCAATACAAAATATTAACTACTGAAAATAAATGAGATTGATGTAAAATGTTTTAAGATTTGGAAATCATCAAAAACAAATCAATTGCCGAATTGGCAAGCAATCAGGCGCACAAAAATTAAAGTGTAAAAGCAGGAGGGGCTCGAAGTGAGAATAGAGACCCTTTAAAAAATGCAAAATGCTGTTCGTTGTAAAAATTAAGATGTTTTACAACAGTACTATTTTTATAAAATTGAAAAACCGTAAACTCTAAAGTGCCAACTGCGCTGAATTTAAAATCGCAAATCGAACATTTATGAAACGAATGAAGTTTTGCCTTAAACTGTGGCTTTTCTGAAACCGAAAATTCTAATTTCTCTTTCTGCGAATGCGTATCCAGTATATGCTCATATGAATGGACAGCAGGAAATAGTATTGCGAACAATACGATTAACGGCATCAAGAGATTTATAAATTTAATTTTCTGTTTCATTCGTGAAGATAACTTCTAGATGAGGTTTTTTGCGCTATTTAATGCAATAGTGTTGCAAATATAAAAATCTTATCTTTAAATGCAATGTTGTTGCAGTAATTGTTTGTAAAAAATCAGCTTATTTGCTATTTTAGCGAATCTTATATTCCTCAAAAAATGAAAATTTTCTACCCCTTTATTGCTTTTTTTATGGCAATTACGATTGGATTTTCTCAATCAAAAACAAAAGGAAAACTTGTTTTGGAAGATGGTGTTTCAGAGCAATTGGCTCAATTTAGAAAACATCAAATTTCAGACCTCAAGTATGAACTTCTATTTGAAATTCCGAATAAGAAAAGTGAAGATATTGTTTCTAAGGTTAATCTAGATTTGTCTTTGTCAGATTTGAGCGAGCCGTTATATTTAGATTTTAAAGAGAAAACTCAAAACATAAAAACAATTGAAGCAAATGGGAAAAACATTGCAATCGTTCATGAAAAAGGACATATTGTAATTCCTGTTGAGAATTTGATTTTAGGAAAAAATAAAATCAAAATTTCGTTTATCGCAGGGAATTTATCTTTAAACAGAAATGATGATTTTCTATATACGTTATTGGTTCCAGATCGTGCCAGTACTTTGTTTCCGTGTTTTGATCAGCCAGATTTAAAAGCAACTTACAGACTGACTCTTCAGGTTCCTGTCGAATGGACCGTCCTTACTGCTGCCCGAATTTTTGGAGTATATGAAATTGTGATTGATAATGTTGTTTATATGAGGTATGGCTTTGATGAATCGGATAAAATGAGTACGTATTTGTTTTCTTTCGTAGCCGGGAAATTTAAAACTACTAAACAGGAGTTGGGATTTAGTGAAATGAATTTTTTATATCGCGAGAATGATCAGGGAAAAATACAAAACAGTAACGATACTATTTTTAAGTTGCACAAACAATCTGTAGATTTCTTGAGAGGATATACGAATTATAATTTTCCTTTTCAAAAATTAGATATTGCAGCTATTCCAGCTTTTCAATATGGCGGAATGGAGCATGTCGGTGCAATTCAGTACCGAGAATCGACTTTGTTTTTGGATAATAGCGCAACGGACACCGAAAAATTAAATCGAGCAAAACTCATTGCACATGAAACTTCACACATGTGGTTTGGCGATTTGGTAACGATGAAATGGTTTGATGATGTTTGGATGAAAGAGGTTTTTGCCAACTTCATGGCAGATAAAATCATGAATCCTATCTTTCCAAAAGTCAATCATAATCTGCAGTTTTTTACGGCACATTATCCTAGCGCTTACGCGGAAGATCGTTCTTTGGGTACACATCCTATACGACAACATTTGGCTAATTTGAAAGATGCGGGTTCGCTTTATGGTGCTATGATTTACAACAAAGCGCCAATTATGATGCGTCAGTTGGAAGCTTCAATGGGAAAAGATGCTTTCCAAAAAGGAATTCAAAAATACATTGAAAAATATGCCAATGATAATGCCGATTGGAATAATTTGGTAGAAATCCTAGATGCCGAAACGCCTTTGGATATGAAGAAATGGAGTGAAGTTTGGGTGAATAAATCTGGAAGAGCGATTTTCTCAGATAAAATCGAATACGATGCACAAAACAAAATCAAAAAGTTTGAAATTGCACAGCAAGCGGAAGATAAATCGAATAACGTTTGGCCTCAGATTTTTCAAATTGGTTTAGTTTATGCCAATGAAGTAAAAGTGTTGACGGCAAATATTACAGATAAAAATTTAGTTTTAAAAGAAGCTATCGGACTTGAAAAACCGCTCACGATTATTTACAATTATAATGGTTTTGGATACGGAGTTTTTCCGCTTGACGGGAATAATTTAAATGATATCGGAAGTTTAAAAGATGAGGTGGCGAGAGCTTCGGCTTATAGTAATCTCTATGAAAATACATTAATTGGAAATATTGCACCAGAAAAGGCTTATGAATGCTTTTTAAAAGGAATTCAATCGGAAGAAAATGAATTGGTTTTGAGAATTGTTTCTAATAATCTGAACACGATTTATTGGAGATTTTTCACCGAAAAACAGCAAAATAAAGTACAAAAACAGCTTGTAGGGATTCTGTACGAACGTTTGCAAGCTAATTTGTCTTCGAATATCAAGAAGACATTGTTCGGTTTATTTAGTTCTGTGGCGTATTCAGATTCTGGAAAAGCGAGTTTATATAAGGTTTGGAATAGAGAAATTTCGATTTCTGGTCTAAAACTAAACGAAGACGATTATACCAATATGGCAATGAATCTGGCGATTTTCAAACATCAAAAAGCTGATGAAATTTTAGAGAAAACTAGAAATTCCATTTCAAATCCAGACAAAAAGAAACGTTTTGAGTTCCTTCTTCCGTCTTTATCAAAAGACGAATCAGTTCGAAATGCTTTTATAGAATCTTTAAAAGACGATGCCAATCGTGAGAAAGAATCTTGGGTTTCGACTGGATTGGCCAATGTAAATCATCCGCTTCGTCAGGAAAGTGCTCAAAAATATATTAGATTTTCACTAGATTTGGTAGATGAAATCCAACGTACGGGAGATATTTTCTTTCCTAAAGATTGGCTGGATAATACCGTTGGAAAGTATTCGTCGAAATATGCTTTTGACGAAGTACAGCGATTCTTAAAAGAAAACCCTAATTTTAGTCCGATCTTGAAGCGTAAATTGTTTCAGGCGACAGATTTGCTTTATAAAGCGCAAAATATTAAAAAAGAAACCGAATGAAAATTGAATCGGAAATAGAGAAAGTCTCGAGTTTTCAGCATCTTGAAATGCTGGCAAATCAGGTTGTGGAAGGTTTTATATCTGGAATGCACAAGAGTCCGTTTCATGGATTTTCAGCCGAATTTGCCGAGCATAAAGTCTATAATGCAGGCGAAAGTACCAAACATATCGATTGGAAATTGTTTGCCAAAACGGATCGTTTGTACACGAAACGTTTTGAGGAAGAAACCAATTTACGCTGTCATTTGATTGTAGATAATTCGTCGTCAATGCATTATCCCGAACTGAAATCGAATCAGCCTTTTTATGAAAAGAAGATTGGTTTTGCGGTTTTGGCTTCTGCAGTTTTAATGAATATTCTAAAGAAACAGCGCGATGCCGTTGGTTTAAGCGTTTTCTCGGATAGTTACGAATATTATGCTCCAGAAAAAGGAAGTGATCGCCACCACAGAATGCTTTTGAATAAGTTGGAACAATTATTAGAACAGCCAAAAGCAAAGAAAACGACCGATACAATTACCTATTTGCATCAAATTGCAGAGAAAATGCACCGCCGTTCGATGATTATTTTGTTTACGGATATGTTTCAGACGCAGGATGAGGAGAAATTATTCAACGCTTTACAACATTTAAAACATAATAAACATAAAGTAGTTTTATTTCATGTGGTTGATAATCAAACCGAATTGAAGTTTGATTTTGATAATACCCCAAGAAAGTTTATTGATTTAGAATCGGGAGAAGAGGTTTCGATTTTTGCAGACAATGTAAAAGAGGAATATGAAAAAAGGGTAGAAGCTTACTTTAAAAATCTGGCTTTAACCTGCGCGAAGAACCAAATTAAGTACGTTCCGGTAAATGTTGGCGATAATTTTGAAAAAATATTGACTACATATTTGGTTGAAAAACAAAACTTTGGATAATATTTGAAACTTTTTTTTAATTTTTTTTATAAAAACACTTGCAGAAACGAAATTCTGTTATATCTTTGCAACCGCAATAACGCAGAGGTTTGGTAGTTCAGTTGGTTAGAATACATGCCTGTCACGCATGGGGTCGCGGGTTCGAGTCCCGTCCAGACCGCAATATTGGGAGAAGCCTTTCCTTCATGGAAAGGCTTTTTTGCCCAAAAACGGTATCTAAAATTAGTTGTGTTGTTTTGCTACGACTTTGTAACTCGTAGCTGGTTTAGTAGTTAGACCAATGAAAAGCTTTCCACTTTTGTGGATGGCTTTTTTGATTTAAGACTATTTGGTTTTACAAATTATTTAACCGCTAAGATTTATGTAAAGTCCGCAAAGTTTTTTTTTAAGCTTTGCGGATTTTTTTTTTTTTGATCAATTCCAATTTACATGCAGTTTGTCATTTCGACGAAGGAGACTTGAGTGATAGCGAAGAGGCGAAGCAAATCTCCGCGAGAGGCTCTACAAAGAATGGCGCATTCTGCACTAAAATTGCTTGTGTCTTTTTACTGCAAAGAGCGCAATGAATACGCAAAGTTCACAAAGGTGTTTTTTTGAGAAATGCAAAGTTCGCAAAGCTGATAATTTGATGCAGTGCTGCGGGCTTTTTGCTTTTAAACTTGAGGTTTTTTTGATTGAATAAAAGAAAGTTCCTACTTTTTAGTAAAAACGTGAAATTTTAAAATATTGGATTTTAAGTCATTAAAAATTTTTTGAAATTTTCTTTTCAAAAACGCTTGCAGAAACGAAATTCTGTTGTATTTTTGCACCCACAATAACGCAGGGTTTGGTAGTTCAGTTGGTTAGAATACATGCCTGTCACGCATGGGGTCGCGGGTTCGAGTCCCGTCCAGACCGCCTAAGTTTGTAAAAAGCTTCTCTTTATGAGAAGCTTTTTTTTTGTTTAAACTTTTTGGAGTTTAACCGCAAAGAGCGCTAAGATTTTACGCAAAGTTCATTAAGGTTTTTAAAGTAATCCGTCTAGTTTGTCATTTCGACGAAGGAGAAATCTCCGCAAGAAACTCTACAAAGATTGGCGACATTCTGTACGGAGCTACTCGTGGAGATTTCTCCTTCGTCGAAATGACAAACTGTGTGGATGATTGGAATTTGGAATTTTAAATATTGGAATTTATTTCTTTCCTATCTTTATATTATGGAACAATCAACATTCAAATTAGACAAATATTATCTCACGAAAGTAGATGCTGATAAAAAAAGCATTTACTGCCATCATGATATAATGGGCGAATTGTTGGTTCCAACACACAAACACAACAAAGCGCAAATGCTATACGCGGAGGGCGATGTAGTTTTTGTGACAACTGAAACGAAATCTTATTTTCTTCCTGCAAGACATTTTATTTGGATTCCTGCGGGATTGGAACATAGTATCGAACCAAAATCGGAACATGTGATGATGCGAAATCTATATTTTCCGGTTGAAAAAGATGAAGATGATTTCTATAAAAGCGAAGGCATTTATCCAGTAAACAATTTACTGCTTCAAATGATGATGTTTACCAATCAGTGGAATGGAGATTTGAAAAAAGGTTCTCCGAATTTCGTGATTGCAAAAGCTATCAAAGCTATTCTTCCTCAAATATGCACTAATAATCTGCCTTTAGAGTTGCCTCAACCTAAAGATAAACGACTTGGAAAAATTCTTCGACATATTGAAAATAATTTGGGAGAAACGATTCTATTTGCTGATGTAGCGCATGAATTTGGCTTTAGTGAGCGTTCTTTGTATCGCTTGTTTCAAAAAGATCTTAAAATGTCTTTTATTCAATATTATACTATTCGAAGAATCCTCAAAGCGATCGAACTTTTATTAGAAAGAAAACTGTCTGTAAAAGAGGTAGCTCTAGAAGTTGGTTATAATAGTGTTCCGACTTTCAGCAATACTTTTTTTAAGATTTTAGGCCAAAGACCTTCTGATTACCTAAACGGAGAGGAAATTTTGGAAAGAGGAAAGTAAATTTATTTCACGCAGATTTTACAGATTTAAGCTGATTGAAACAGATTTTCTTTATTCTTTGCTAAAAAAAATCTCTCGCAGATTCAGCAGATTTAGGAGATTTCTTTAAATGCGTAAAATAATTATCTCAAAGATTTTTAAATTTAATAATCTGCTCAATCTGCTGAATCTGCGGGAGCAAAAATAAAAATCTGCGTCCTTTGCTAAAATCCCTTTAAATCTGCGTGAAACAAATTTAATTTCAATTATCTGTTTTTCAGTATTTTAATATAACGTTTTTGGAAAATAGAATTTTAACATTTGTCCGAAATGAATACGTTATTGACTTTTTAGAATCATCCGCCAAGGAAAAAATGAAGGAACTTTGCAGCATAAAATATTCAAATATTCATGTTCCTTACAAAAACAAACTCTAAAGAAGATTGTTTTCCCAGAAGCTTATTGATTTTACTAATGGTGTTAGTATTCAATAGTTTACAAGCTCAGGAAGTTCATACGGTTTCTTTACAAGAAGCGATGAAACTGGCGAAGGAAAACAACAAAAAAGTCCTTAAATCTCAACTGGAGATTACGCTCGCTGAGCAAAACATCAAAGAAAGAAAAGAACTTAGATTGCCAGACGTACAACTTAACGGAATGTACTCTAGAATTACCAACATTACAGAATTTAAAGGAGATGGTTTTTTAAACGGAAAAGAAGTTACGAAAGCAATTCCTGAAATCTACGAGGTAAATTCAACTTTTAAAATGCCAATTTACGTTGGAAACAAGATTAATAACGCGATTAAAATTGCGAATCAGGAAAGCGAAATTGCAAAAATAAAATCGGAAAAAACAGAAAATGATATTGAGTTGCAAGTTGTGGCCAATTATCTGGCGATTTACAAAATGATGGAACTTCAAAAAATATTTGAAGAAAACATCAAAGAAGAAAAAAACCGATTAAAAGAAGTGCAATCGCTTCAAAAACACGGAACGGTGACCAAAAATGAGGTTATACGTGCCGAATTACAGCTCTCAGATCGTGAGTTGAATGCGCTTACAAACTCCAAAAACATTCAAATAGCGCTTCACGATCTGAAGACTTTAATTCAGATTCCGGAAAACGAAGAAATTGCAATTGACACCACTGCAAATTTGGACGAAATGAACGGCGTAGATCCGTACGATTTTTATCTGAGCAAAGCCATGCAGAATGAAGAAATGCGAATGGCGAGTCAGGAATTAGACATCAGTAAAACTGAATTGAAATTGGTAAAAGGGAATTATCTTCCAACTGTAGATTTCTTTGGGAATTATGGTTTTTATTATCCTAACTACAAATTCTTTCCGCCAAATCCGTATTTGTACACTTTAGGTCAAGTGGGAATCGAGGCACGTTTTGATCTTTCGGCTTTGTATAAAAACAAAACGAAAGTGGCAAAAGCGAATACTAAAATTGATGCACAGAAAATGCAGAATGAAATCATAAAAGATGAAATTCAGGATCAGTTGTACAAAGAGCACACGCAATATCAGGAAATCCTTGAGAAGTTTGTTGTGGTCGACAAAGCTTTGGATTTAGCTGAAGAAAACTACCGAATCGTAAAGCTGAAATATTTAAATCAATTGGTTTTGATTACCGAAATGGTTGATGCTGATAATGCTTTGCTTCAAGCGAAATACAACAAAATTGCTACTCATTTGGATGCTGTTTTGAAACATTACGAGATGATGCATACGGCTGGGATTATGCCTCAGAGCTAATTGTTTAGACTTTATAGAAGAAAGAAGCAAGAGAAAAGACTTAAAAAGAACTAAGATAAAGAGATAAAGATGGTTAAGATAAAAAATGAAACTAAAAGAAATAAGACGTTTCATATACTAATAACAATTATTGCGTGTACGCTGGTTATAAGCGGGGTTATTTTGGGAATTTGGTTTTATGTGTTTAACCGAAATCACGAAGAAACCAATGACGCTCAAGTAGAGCAATACGTTACGCCAATTATGTCGAGAATTACGGGTTATGTGCAGGAAGTTCGTTTTGACGAAAATCAGTTTGTGCATAAAGGAGATACTTTGGTAATTATTGATAACAGAGAATATAAATCGAAATTGAATGTGGCTCTTGCCGATGTTCAAAACGCAGAACAAAACAACGTTGTGGCTCAGAAAAATGCCATTAATACAGCAAGTGCAACGGCAATTAACGAAGCGCAATTAGAAGCTGCAAAAGCGAATCTTTGGAAAACAAAATTAGAATATGAAAGATATAAAGCTTTGGTGAGCGAAGAAGCGGCAACTTCTCAACAATTAGAAAAAGTAAAAGCAGATTACGAATCGGCTCAGGCACATTTTTCGGAAATGAAAAACAGAATTCATTCGGCAAGTTTGAGCACTTCGGTTGCTGAAGCGAATGTTCCGACAACACAGACTAATATTGCTTCCAAACAAGCTGTTGCAGATAATGCGGCATTGTTTCTTTCGTACACTGTAATCACAGCGCCTTATGACGGTTGGGTTGGAAAAAGAACTTTACAGCCAGGACAAATGGTAAAAGAAGGACAGTCTTTGCTTTCTATTGTAAGTAAAGAAAAATGGATTACAGCCAACTTTAAAGAAACGCAATTGCAATATTTAACAGTTGGACAAGAAGTTGAAATTAAAGCTGACGCTATAAATGATAAAGTTTTTGTTGGAACAATTGCTTCGTTATCGCCTGCGAGTGGTGCGAGATTCTCGTTGCTTCCGCCAGACAATGCGACAGGAAACTTCGTGAAAATTGAACAAAGAATTCCGGTTAGAATTCAGTTAAAAGAACAAGACAAACAAACCGATTTTTTAAGAGCAGGAATGAACATTACGGTTGTTGCTGCGCACAAATAAAATGGAAGATAAAAGTATATTTAAATCATGGGTTCCAAAATGGGCGATCATTATTATTTTGTTCGTTTGTTTACTGCATTCCATGATTTTATTGGGAGTTTACACGTCAAACGTAACGTATGCGGCGAGTTTTCTGGATATTGAGCCAGAAGATTTGCAGTTCGCAATGTGCGTGACGTACGGAACTCTGCTGGCAACCATTTTAATAGAAAGCCGATTCTCGAGTTTTTTTCCTGCGAAAAATTATCTGATGGCAGTTTATTCCCTTATCGGAATTACGATTGTTACATCGGCTTATATTACTAATTTTTCGGTCTTTTTATTGATGAGAGTTGCCGAAGGAATTCTGATGGCGCTTCCGGTAATTACAATTAGACAATTACTTATCGAACAGTTTAATTCTAAAAATGCCATAATTATTGGATTTTCATTTTACTACGGCTCGCTGTTGTTGTCAACGCCGTTTATTATGAATATCGCCGTGTGGTTCCTCGATCATTACGACTGGAAATACATGTTGTATGTTTCAGGCGGACTGCAGGTTTTAAACGTCTTTTTAATCTTAGTTACTTTCAGAGGGCACCGAATTACGAAGAAGATTCCGTTGTATCAAATCGACTGGATGAGTTATTTTTTGGTTTTAATTTCGATTCTTTGCGGTGCCTACTTTTTTGTTTATGCTGAGAAAAAATATTGGTTACAATCTTCAGAAATGGTTTTAATGTTGATGATTTCGCTTATCACAGGCGGATTGTTCATCTTTAAAGAACGTTTGGTAAAAAGACCAAGTTTCAATTTTGAAGTTATAAAATACGCCAATCTGCGAATAGGATTTTTATTGTTTTTCCTTTTCTATATCAGCAGGGCGACACTGAGTCTTTGCCATTCCGCGATGTTTTCAATCTGGAATTGGGATCCATCGCGTGTGGCGGGCGTGCAGTACATCAACGGTTTAGGAAACGTAATCGGACTTATTTTGGCTGCTTTTTTCTTGATGAAATCGGTTTCGACTAAAATTATTTTCATGATTGGTTTTACGCTTATTGCTATTTTCCACTTCTGGTTTACGTTTCTTTTTGTGCCAGATGTTGCGTTGAGCGATATTATCATTCCCTATATTTTGCAAGGAATCGGTGTGGGGTTTTTATTTGTTCCGCTCATCTTATTTACCACATCATCGGTTCCAGCAAATATGGCGGTTTCTTCTGGAATTGTTGGGGTTTCAGGACGTTTCTGGGGAAGTACAATTGGTTTCTGTGTAATGCAGAATGCAATGGTTTTCTTGAATAAAAAACACTTCTTGAAACTAAGCCAATTCGTAACAGGTGAAAATCCAGAAGCACAAAACGCAATTGCTTCAACTACACAAAGTTTTATTGCTAAAGGATATTCGGCAGATAATGCCAATGTTCTGGCTATGAAAAAGGTTTTCGGTACAATAGCCAAACAATCGACTTTATTGGCCGATATGGAGATTTATACGGTTGTAGGTTATGGTTTAGTGGTTTTGATTATCCTAATTGCATGTAATCAACATTTGAGACAGACGATGACTTTGGTAAAAAGTAAAATTTGGATTGGCTAAAGGTTTTAATCTCGCAAAGTCGCAGAGACGCAAAGATTTTTATTTTTTTGCAACCGATTAATAAGATTAAAAGGATTTTGTTTCACGCAGATTTTAAAAAGATTTAAGCAGATTTATTTTAAGATTTTACAAATAAATAATCTGCGCATATCTGCTTAAATCTTTTTAAAATCTGCGTGAAACAAAACTTTGCGTCTTAGCGACTTTGCGAGATTCTAAACAAAATCCTGCGAGAAATAAGACTTTATTAACTTACTTAAAGACGAGAAACAATATAAATGCTCGTATCTTGCACCAGTTTAAAAACAAATAAAATTATGAGCCAGCAATGTGTAATTTTTGATATGGACGGCGTGATTTGCCACACCAATCCGCATCATGTAGTCGCTTTTGAAAAGTTTTTCGATAAATATAAAATTCCGTATACTAATGAAGAATTTGAAGAACATATGTACGGAAAACACAATAGTTACATCATGACGCATTTCTTCAAGCGTCCGATTCAGGGTGAAGAATTGATCAAATTGGAAGACGAAAAAGAAGGAATGTTTCGTGAGATTTACAAAGACAAAGTCGAAACGATTCCGAATTATATGCAGTTTTTAGAAGAACTAAAATCTCGCGGATTCAAAACAGCTGTTGCAACATCGGCGCCACGTGCGAATTTAGATTTGATTGCCAATGCTTTGAAACTCGACCAAAAAATGGATTCGATGATGTCAAGCGAAGACGTTACATTTCATAAGCCAAATCCAGAAGTATATTTAAAATCGGCAGAGCGCGTTGGTGTTTCTCCGTCTGATTGTGTGGTTTTCGAAGATTCTTTTTCGGGAATTACAGCAGGATTAAATGCCGGAATGAAAGTCGTGGGCGTTTTAAGCACACATACAAAAGAAGAATTGCCACCTTGCGATTTTTATATCAATGATTATAGCGAAGTGAATGTGGATAAGATTATTGAAATAATAAATTCCAATAAATAAATCCCAAATTCCAAAAAATGATATATTGAACCTTTGTCAAAGTTTTAAACTTTGACAAAGGTTTTTTAGTTTCAAGCTTCTTGTGCAGATGTGCATTTTTTCACGCAGATTTTACAGATTACAGCAGATTTTTTTTTGATTTTGAAAATAAATAATCTGCGTGTATCTGCTTAAATCTTTTAAATCTGCGTGAAATAAAAATATTTAATACTTCTCCTCCAAAAAAGCAATCCAGCCTTTCTCAAATTCTTCAGTCGATACGTTTAATGTTTTTTCGATATTCCCGAAAGAAGCGATTAATTTGGGTAGAATATCTTTTCCCCATTTTTGAGTAAGATATTCGATTATCGTGTAGCCAATATTATAGATTTGATTGCTTTTATTTAGCTCTTCCAAAGTCAGGTTTTTGTTTTTAGCATATTTTACGCTTAACCTATTTACTTCTTTCGCTTCAAACATACTGATCGATTCCCAAAGCCAGAGCGGATATTCTGCTCCAAACTTTTTGTCAAATTCCCTTTCAAAAGTAAGTCTGTCTTGCGTGATAATAGAATCTTTGGCTTTGTAGATTAAGATATTTAGCTGAACGCAATGCGTAAATTCATGCAACGCCGTTTTTAGCGGATCGTCTGGAAAAATCGAATTAAACCAATTCGTCCAAACAAAATGAAATTCGTTTGGGCCACGACTTGTGCCTTTTGTATTTTCTTCTAAACCAGTCGCGGCGTTAAATTTGTATTGCGAACCGTAAACAAAAACCTTTATCAAATCGTGCGGTACATCTTTTAGATTTTCTCTAATTTTAGAATAATTCTCTTCTAAATGGTTGCTGACTTTTTCGGCCTCGCTTTTGTAAATTCCGGTATAGGAAACAATAAAATGTTCCGATTTTATAGTTCGCGTTTCTTGTTTAACGGTATAGTTTCGAATCGTTCTTACGAAGTAAAAAACCGCAATAATTCCTAAAAGGAAGACTAATAATCTGTATTTTTTCATGTGTTCTAAATGATTTTAGAGATTTAAAAAATGAATAAAATATGGAGAATTAGGTTTTTGGTATTTTAAAAATAAGAATATTTAAAGATTAAACACAAAATAATTAAAGAAATTTCTGAAAAAAAAGACTTTCAGATGCGAAGATTTGAAGCTCTCAAAGCTTTGGTTGTTTTAATAATTTAAATTAATGTTTGTAATATGTCATTAATTTTTTTAAAATGATGTAAAAATTTAAAGTATTCCTCTTTAAGTTTATTTTTGTCTTCAATAGTTAAATTGATTATTTCATCTTTATTAATTGATTTATTATATTCTCTAGAGTCCTTAAAAGTAATATTTGAAATTGATTCTAATTCAATTTCAACTAAATTGTCAAAAGATTTTAGAGATTGAAATTTACGCACTTGACCTATAAAATTTGCTATATTTTCTCCGATTTCGTGATGCGTTTTGCGGGCATTTGCTGCATACTTTATGTGTTCATTTTCAAAATGTTTTTTCTTTTCTAGATCAGTTGTAATAATTGTACAATACCAACGATACTGAGTGAGAATTTTATAACTAGAAAGTTCTAGATAAAGCGTTTTCATCAATGCTTCAATTCTTCGACAATTTGCATATATGTCTCTTAATTGGTTCTTTTTCTCATTTTTTTGCTTGAAATACCGATCTATTCCTTGTCCAATTAAAACAATTATTCCTCCGGCTAAAGCAGCTAGTAGTGGTATTAAAAAACTATAATCTGGAGAAGATTGTTTGCTTTCTTTTAGTAAAATTATTGATGGTGAATTATGTAAAGTGTCTATAATATTATTGCTTTTTATCATATAAACTATTTCAGGTCAAGATCATTTCAAAGGAAAATCAAGCAATTCTTTAGGTTCAATATCTAAAGCATTGGCGATTTTTACAAGAGTTTTTACACCAGTATTTACTTTGGCAACTTCTAATCTTGCTATTTGAGATTTGGTAATATTACAGTCGTCAGCTAAACCTTGTTGGGATAGGCCTCTCTTTTCACGTAATTGTCTAACGTGAATGCCAAGATTGACGAGAAAAGTTTCTTCTGAAATATTCATATTTCAAAAGTGGAAAGATTTATTTTGTACATGTAGGCTAATTCACCTACAAATTATTGTATTTGCTTGAAATAAAAAATAAGATAATGGCTACAGAATGTTTTTCAAACGAGCTTGAAACTAGACTAAAAGACTTTTTTACTGAAGTAATTGATGTAAAAGATATGGCGAAAGCAATAAGAGAAGTCAATTATGCACTTTCGTTAAGTTCGATGCGCGGGTGCGAAACCTTAGAATCTGAAATAAATAATATCGGTGATGATTTTTATTGGCTAAATAGATTAGCAGAAGTTCTAGATCCTTATTTAAATATTGATTAAAGAAATTCTATTTTATAAAAGTTCATTTCGACGAAAGGAGAAACCAAAAGCAAAACCGACAAAAAATTCTAGAGTGATTTCCGCAATTTTTTTCATAGTTTGACAACTCGTTGGTGATGCTGGGAATCTTCTTTCGTCAAGATGGATTGTTAAGATTTCCATGCAGTTTGTCATTTCGACGTAAGGAGAAATCTTCGCAAGTAACTCCGCAACTAAAGTCTAATCTTTGTGGACATTCTCACGAAGATTTCTCCTTACGTCGAAACGACATTATTATGGTCATCCATTAAGATTTTTTGAGTTTAATCTTTAAAAAATTATTGTTTACAAGCTTTTTGAAGAATTGGTAACAAACATTCTTCAAGTTTCCATACTATTCCTAATTCGGCTTCGGTTAAATCAGGAGAAGTACTCTCTCTACCAGAATAGACTCCAATAAGTTGAGATTTGCCAAAAAGGGCATCTCCTTCTGGCAATCCTGAGAATCCATGTTTTAAAATGACTGGAGATCCTGACATACCACTTTTGGTTTTGCCATCAATAAAAATAATTGGAGGTTGATCGTTATTTTTTATTTCGCTTGCTATTGTAGCTCCTTTATAAATAGGATATTCATTAAGTGAAATTCCAGAGCTCAGAGGGAATCCTATTATAAAAACATTATCCATAACTGAAATGCCCCTTGTATATTGGGTGTATGATATTTCTTCTTCAATGTTATATGTCATCAATTTAAAATTTGGCAATGAGCATACATTTTTAAATTGTGTTAAATCTATAGCGACTACGTCTATTTCATTTTTTCTGTCGTGTTCAATCCATAAAGGTTTACTTTCATCATAAAAATCTTCATCTGAATTGTAATAGAAAAGTGGCTGTTCAAAATGAAGTATGGAAGTGCTGAAATTATCATCTACCCCTTGTTTAATGTAGGTTAATTGTAGATCTAGAAAACCTGGTAATGCGCCATGTTTTTTATCTAAAAGCTCTTTAGTAAAATTATTTTTTCCATTAACTACATGCCAATTAGTGATAAGAAATAATTTTTCTTTGTATTCACATAAAAAACCTGTAGCAGAAGTTATTTCTATTTTAGTTCTTTCAGCAAGGATTTTTAATTTAACAGATTGTATTGATTTTATATCTGGCATGTAAACTTCAAATTTTTAGTTTATACATTGATGGTTGTCAAATATAAAAAATAATTCAAAGAGATTTAAAATTTAGGAATAGGTAAAAACAAAAAAGCTTCTGAAAAAATATTCAGAAGCTTTTTTTTGGTGCGGATAATAGGACTCGAACCTAGAGTCCTATTGTTTCTATTTGGCTTTTTTCTATTTACTATAAAATCAATGCTTAATTCTTATAAAAGCTCTTAAATCAACTATTTTAGGGCTTTTATAAGGTTTTCTACTAGTTGAATTGGATGGAATGAAATCTAATGAATGAGTAAAAATGTCGGACAAATGTCGGGCAATTTTTAAAATGCCTTATCTTTGAAATTGATATATGATATATAATCAAAACATATAATCATAAAAATTATGGCATCAGTTAAATTTAGATTGCGAAGTAAAGTAAATAAAAATGTATCAATTAAAGTGCGAGTTATTTTAGGTCGTGGAAAGCAAGATCTGGAATTAAATACAGGTTTTTCAATTAACCCGAAAGATTGGAGCGAAATTACAGGTCTACCAAAACAAAATACTTCTGAGAACAAAGTTGTGTTTAATAATCTCAAAAAATTAGAATCTTTTCTTTTTGAGAATATTAATATAGCTATGGGTGATAGCATATTCATTGATAGTTTTTGGCTTGATTCAAAAATAAACGAATGTTTTAAACGTGTTGTAAAAAACGAAACAGGATTATTAGTTAGTCATGTCGAGTATATAATTGAAAACGCTAATACACGCAAGGTAAAAACCAGTGGGGGATTTAAAATTGGATTAAGTTCTAGTACAATAAAGAATTATAATCTATTTAAAAAAATAATATCAGAGTATCAAACTGTTATTAAAAGAAAAATTCAGTTTTCTGAGATAACCAAACCATTTGTAGAAAATTACACGAATTGGCTTATCAATACAAAAAAATATTCAACAAACTATGCAGGTAAACAGTTGGAAATTTTGAAAACGGTCTGTATTGATGCAGAGAAACATGAGATACCAATAACTCCATTTTCAAAAACAATTCAACATTTCAGAGAAAGTGACACAGATAGGTACATTCAAACTTTATCCTTTGATGAATTGGACAAAATTAAAAATGTGAATTTGTCAAATGTAGAAAAACTGAGAGAGTTTAAATTATTAAATCCAGAAATTACAAAAGGTATTGCTATAACTCCAGAAGCATTAAACAATGTAAGGAGTTGGATTCTATTGGGCTGTGAAGTGGGTCAGAGAGGTGGAGATTTACTTAAATTGACAGGTGAAAATGTCAGATATAAAGGATCGCAGATTTACATTGATGTGATCCAACAAAAAACAAGCAAACATGTAACGATAGGAATTATTGCTCCCCATGTCATTGATATAATTGAAAACCAATTCCCAAAAGAATTACCTCATCAAAAACTTAATGATTACTTGAAAGTGGTTTGTAAGTTGGCAGGAATTGATCTAATTGTTAAAGGAACAAAATTGAATACAGAAACTAACAGAAAGCAATTAGGAAATTATCCCAAATATGAATTAATCACAAGTCATTGTTTTAGGCGATCTTTTGCAACAAATTATTACAAAAAAATCCCAACAGCAGTATTAATTGGAATAACTGGGCATTCAAAAGAAAGTTTGTTTTTGAGTTATATAAATCAAAGAGAAGACAAAGATGATAACGCTGATTTATTTATGAAATTTTATACGGATATACACAAAAATGATCCACCTCAACTGAAAATAATAAAAAATGGAACGAATGACTAATTTGTTGTTTGTTTAATGTGTTGTCTTATAGGTGTTTGTTTTTTTTTGAAATGTGTTTTTCAACATAAGGTTGAAATAAAAAGAACATAATGATATAAAATTTAAACATTTATAATATGACACAAATTCAATTCGTGGCTACGAGTCCAGAAAAATTAAAAGAAGAAATTATGGCTGATCTAAAGGTGATTTTACATGATTTTTTAAAACATTACAAACCAGTTCAACCTCATGAATATTTGACACGTCATGCTGTCGCAAAAATGTTTGATGTGGATATTTCTACTATAAATAATTGGTGTAAAAACGGAAAACTTAAACCATTTGGTTTAGGATCACGTGTGTATTTTTTACGATCTGATATTGATTCCAGTTTAGTTCCTTTGTACGAATAAACTCTCTGAGTTGTTAAAAAATGTGAGTTATCAAATGAGCATTTAAAAACAGAACCTTAAACTAAACTAAGTATTTTGACCGTTGCTCAAGGCAACGGTCTCCCATATACATCTCTAGAAAATAAAATATGTCCATTTTGAAAATCGGACAAGCTTTTCTATGAATCATATTGAAAACTTTTATCAGGGAGAATGTCAAAGACTATAAAGAATAATAAAATAAGTAAAAAAATACATTCGTCATTCTTGGCGATTTTAAATAAAATAATAATATGGGAAACACAATTATTTTAAACGAAAAAGAATTTAATAATAAAGAGTGCAGAAATGATAATACTTCAAATGAGGTTACTAATTTCTTGGAAATTCCTGCTCCTATAATAACACCAATTGAAAAAAGAAAGAAGAATCCAACTCTAAATGAGTTAATTGATCAACTAGGAGAGTATCCAATATCTTTTTTTGATAATATGTATTCACTTAGACCAATATTTAATAGTAGTCTACGTGGTTATTACATGGGGGTTCGTGGCGAACGTTCAACAATCATTGTTCTGACAGATGATCGACCACAAACGAAAGAAGTAAATGGACATACAATTACTTATTTCGAAAAAGGTTATGCAGAAGAAGAATATCTGCCTGTAGCAGATAATTACTTAAATAATAAGGTTCAGGTTTTACAGGGGCGTAAGCTAAGGGGAGAAAATAACAACAAAGGCTACAAAGATCAAAAAAACTTGTCCTACGTGGTTTCGGGATCTGCCATTTATAAATTGACTACTCCTAATAAAATTGCGGATAATATTGAGTATCGTAATCATATAATAATTTTGGATCTTGATCTTGATTACATAGACGATTTAGATGATGTTTTTGAAAAACTTAAGCAAGACAAATACACTAAAATTGTACATAAATCTTTTAGTGGTGACGGATTTGCAGTCATTGTTGAAATGAGTAAAAAAGATGCATATAAAAACTTCTTACTAATCTTTAAGAAATTGCAGAAGTATTACAAGGATACTTATAATCTAAACATTGATCCAAGTTGTTCAAATATTGGAAGGTTAAGATATTTATCTTATGATCCTGATATTTTTGTTAAACAGAATGAATTAGTTGAAATAACTGATGCTGAACTTGATGAAAATAGATTAAAAGAAAAAATAAGGTTAGATCGTACTGAAACTAGATTGATTGATTTTGAAAGAAAACACAAAACTAGTAATTATGAATTGAGGGCAGTTGTCGATCTAATACTTGAAATAATTTCTAGTGGTAACAGATTAGTTGAAGGTTATATTAATTGGGTGAAAATTGCGAGTTCTTTGCATGGATATCCAGTTGAATGGGAAATGTTAAATAAATGGCGTAATGAGGAAAAATACCATGCTTCTCTTAATAATGCAAATCAAAAAGGAATATATGCAACAATTAGCACTTTTTATTACTTCTGCAAGGAAGCAGGAATATCAATAAGACCTTATGTTAAGAAAAAAAATATAAAACAAGAACAGAAATTTATTGACAGCACTGTTGGGACTTCACTGAAAATTAATAAAATTAAAAATGAGATTGATAAATATAGTAGAATTGAAGGTGATTTTTTAAATGGATTTCTAAGCGATCGACTTTATGATCTAATGAAATTTTGGTCTAATTTAAATTTAAATATCTTAGTTTCTCCTGCTTCAAGTGGTAAAACAAGCATGGTTTCAAAACTTATAGAAAAGAATTATAGATGTTTGCTTGTTGTTCCAACTCAAGCTATAATTAAAAATAAAAATCTAAAAGGCTTTGTGCAGGTTTTTGGTACTATCGAAATCCAAAGGTACATTAATACTGACGAATCAATTATTTGCACATTTGATAAGTGTTCACAAATCAAAATTGAGGATTATCATAAATTTGATTTTATTTTTATTGATGAATCTCATCTTTTATTTACTGAGTCATATAGAATGCCACCAATAGTTCTGCTGTTAAAAAAAATAAATGCTTACATTCTCGATGTTAGAAATAATGCAGATAAAGCAAGTTCACTTAAAATCGTATTAATGAGCGGTACACCTACTGGAGAAGAAATTTATTTTGAGCCAGATAATTTTGGAAAAAAAATAACACAAAAAAAAGTCTTCATTAATAACAAAAATAGATTAGTAACTTTTATTGCATGTGAAGATAAAGATTCTTGTTACACCTCATTCATAAAAAAAATAAAAAAGTTAAATGATGTTGATAATAGAATATTTATTCCAACAAATATGGGGGAGAAATGGATTAATTGTGTTGTTAATTGTGTCGGAAGCCCAAAATTTGCAATATATTCAAATAATCAAAAGAATAGTAAAGTAAGTACAGAAATTAATACTGCTTCAGAAATTAGTGAAGACATTAAAATACTTTTTATTACAAGTTTGGGAAATGTTGGAATAGATATAAATAATACTGATAGACCCATAACTATGCTTGTTTACACGGATAATCAAAACTTAATTTCAGGTCAATTTATTGAACAATATGCAAATAGATTTAGAAAAATGGATGTCGAAGTTTTTGTTTTTTTTATTATGCCTAAAAATCTCAGTTATGAAAAAAACTTTGTTTTTAATTACGTAGAAAATCCTAATTATATAAAATTGCTTGAAAATGATATATCCACAAATCTTTTTACAAATAATGATGTTGCAGAAATGTTAGAGGATTTTGAAGTAGATAAAGAAAAAGTGAGATGGAAAGAGTTAAACAAGGAGTTAGAAAAACACAATACTAACATAATTTCAGTCGGTGGCTTTTTGAAAGAACATGGTTATGATGTAAATGTTGTTGAGGGCAACCCTGCGGAATCTATTATAATTGAAGAGTATAAAGAGTTGTTAAAAATAGAAAAACAAAGGGAAGAAGAAAGTAAAATTAAGGCGTTGGATTTTATGTTAAGTGATATTGTTAATTTAATTCAAAACACTAACAGTTTTACATTAAAAACAGGGACTTACTCTTTAGTTGGTAAAATTTTGACCCTTGAAAATGAACAAATTTTTCGTTCAATAAAGTCGTTAGTAAAAAAGTGTGTTCAACTTAGTGGAATCAATTGTGATTTGAACTGGATTAAAGATTTAATGCTTGATGAATGTAAAATGAATTTTACTGAGATTGAAAACAGGCTTAAGTTTATGGAGTTTGTAAATAGTGATTCAGTTCATGAATTAGATAATCAGTTGATAGTTGAGGTGGATAAAAAAATTAATCTTATTGAAGGGAAGGGGAGTTTGTCAAAAGCACAATATGAAAAAATGTTAGATGAATTAGCGCCAAAGCATATTAACGAGGCTTATGATTTTATGGATGAGGGAGTTAAGAGGGATTTGAGAGCGAAACTAAAAAAGAAATTGGCTATCTGTTATGAAATTAAAAACGAAAAGAGAATTACATTTAAGCAACGATTTACTAATGAATGAAGAGAATCTGTAATTGTATGGTTTGGAAATTTAACAACTGAAATTCCTGTTAATGAAAGAATTATTAGAAATCGAAAGGGAATGGCTAAAGGAAAAGCAAAAGGTTTAACAGTTGGTAAAGCTTATGAACATATCAATGAAAATATGATTTTTACAATTAGAGAAAAAGTTAAGACTGAAGGATTTGTTACAGTCAAAGAAATCAGCAACATAACAGGTTTGCCTATTTCTAGTATTGGGCATTTTGTTAAACTTAAATTCCCTGATTTTAAATCAAAAATTAAGAAGAGCAATGGTATTAGAGAGACCAGATACTATTAAGTACGTTGGCTTTTTTGTAGTTTTTTTACCCTATGTAGATTATTATAATATATTTTAAGGGTAAAAAAGGTAAAAAAAAGCTGATGTCCTTTTATAAAATAAAAACCCTTTTTGAGATTGTGAAAATTAAAAAGATAAAAAAAAAACCACAATTAGCTTGTGGGGTATTTGTCTTACCATTCTATTGCATAATAAGAATAATCAGTATAAGAATGTTCAACTTGTAATTGTTTTTTAATGTCAATATTTTCAAGTAAATCTCTTACAGTTTCTTTATTGCCAATTTTTTTTGCTAACTCTTCATTTAAAATGTTTTTTTGTTTTTCTAATTTTAAGATTAATTGTTTGTATGTAATCTTTTCTTGAGAAGTAAATTCCTCTACCTTATAAACTTTGCCGACTACAGTCCCGAATTTATTAATTTGATTATATGTATGCTTGCTATGGATAGCTTCTAATTTACTTACAGTGACTAAAGCGCTATTTAATTTTAGTCTATAACTATCCAGAGCTATTTTTTTCTGTGCAATAACTTGCGGATTGGTATATTTTGTGATTAATGTTGCTCCATTGCCTTTACCCCAATTTTGATAATACATTACATCTTCATGTATTAAATAAACTTTCTTGTCCTTACTCGACTTAATTAAATATAGTTTGTCGTAATAACTATATGCTAATACATCAAATACTTCTGTCGATAATATTTCATTGAGCTTTATAGAACTAATTTTAGTTGTTGCAGTTGAATCAGAAAAAATATCCAGATTGATTCTTGGCGAATCCTTATTTTCTTCAATAAAATAACCAACTATTGTTTTGTTGAAGATAAATGTATTTGGAGTGATATTGGTATAATCCCATTTAATTTTTTCTAAAATTGTTTGAGAATGAATTAGTTGAGTAAAAGTGGAAAATATTGCAAATAGTAGTAATGTTTTTTTCATGTGATTTATCTTGTTATTGAATTAATTACCGTTGGTTACACATATAATTTACAAATATGAATAAAATATTGCGTTTTAAAGTGTAAAAATAATAATAAATACACACATATGTGTATTTTATGTGAAAATAAATTCTCACTTAACTATTAATCTTTGAATCATGGAACACAGAGGGGAAATAGTTAAAGAAGCAGTTTATAAGAGTGGTTATCCAATTACGGAATTAGCCAAAAGATTATCAAAAAGTAGAAGGTGGGTTTATCTTATGTTCGAAAATGCAAATCTTTCATTAGATATGATATTGCTAATAGGTAAGATTATTCATTATGATTTTAAAGATGAAATAAAAGAAATTAAATCGTATCAAAATGCAATAAATGAATCTGCTTTTGATTATCGAAATGATGAAGCAAATCCAGAATATTGGAAAAATAAATATTTAAAACTTTTAGAAGAGTATAATGAACTTTTAAAAAAAAGAGTTGGATAGCATTTCCTTTAATTTAGTATTGAAAAAATGATTAATATTTGATTTACTTTTGTGTCAAGTATAAAAATATCCTGCATGATTTTCTGTTGAAATCTGAAAATCAATTTTATTTTTGTAGAATAAAATCGTTTTGAATACCAAATTTTGTCGACATAACGGGATGTGTTTGGAAGAGAAAAAACGTTTTCTTAATAATTGTAAAAAAAAGTATTATAGTAATTCTATAACTATCAGTTATTTAAGTTAAGTATTTTTAAATATTTAGAATCACTTAAAAAGTTAGTTGTAAATTTTAAATTATTATACACATTAACTCCATCTACTTTAAAAATACTTTTTAATGTCTCATTGTCATAAGTAAAATAAAAATTGTAAATCGAATTTTTAGGTCTATTTTCATTCGTTAAGATTCTAACTAAACTTTTCTTTTCGGGTAAATTATATTTATTTTCCCCATTACTACTAATAATATAATTATTGCACTTGATTAAATTGTATAATTCATTGCTATTATTTCCATCACTTCCGTGATGAGCAACCTTCACCCAATCACATTCTATCTGATTATTCTTAGAAAACCCCATCCTTTTTAATGTTTTTATAACATCACTGGGATGAGAGTCAGCAAGCCAAATTATTTTATTTTTGTAAAATTCTGTCATTACCGCTATACTACTGCCATTTTCAATAGATTTATCTTCACTAAAATTTTCTAATTCAAATTCAGATGTTTTAACTGTGTAATCATTGTTTTTGAGAGTTTTTGCTTCGCTAATAGATGTTAATTCTGATCGCTCCAAGTAATTTGTTTTATTTAGTGGATATTTCTTTCTAAGGCGATTTAGTTTTTGTATTGAAGGAGACAAAATAGTCAATTTTAATCCAAATAAATTTATAGATTCAAGTTCAGAAGTTATGTCTGTTTCTAATAACTTATTATTTAGCTTTAAATATTCGTAAATAGCATCGCCTTGATTTATGCTTGCTGAAATACTTGTTTTATTATTGATAAAATTTACAGAGTTGTAGCGTGGTACATTATAATACCAATTGTTAACAATATCATCTAGTTCACCAGATTTAATTATTTGTAAATATTTCATTACACCACCTACGTGATCATCATGGATATGTGACAATATCCACAAGTCAATAACTTCCCCTCTTTTCTTTATCTCCTTAATCTCTTCAAACAAGGTAAGCCGAAATGTTCTCTCGTACCCTGAGTCAATAAAAATATTATGATATTTATTATCACTACCGAAATATCTTATACTTGCCGCATCACCACATTCTGCTTGGTAAATTTTTATTTCCATTATTTTATTCTGAGTCAAATGCCTTTGTAATTCCCTTAATTTGATTATTTTCAAGATAATATACGCCACTTAGTTCTTTCCTGTAATTTGTGTCGCTTTTTGAGCTGTAGCACATTTTTTCTCCCATAATTGTCCAGATTATATCTAATTTTTTTTCGTTAAGAAATTCCATTAAATCTTTCTTTCTAATGAGTACCCCACTATGTTTTTTATTTGTTACAATTATTTGGTCATTTAAGCTTTTAAATTCACCATCAACAGGAGCGTATTTTAAATTCATTCCCTCGAAAATTGTTTTGCATGGCATTTCATAACTAAATTGTGCTCCTGATTTATCTCCATCAATGTTGCTTACTGCATTAGTAGTAGCAATTATTACTTTTAAATTTGTATCTCTTATAGTTTCCCATTTTTTTTCATTATCACTATCGAAATAAGCTGGAGACCAAAATTTTTCCCGATTTATTAAGTGATTGTGATCTCTACTTTCAGGCATCCAATTTCCCCAAAAATTTTGTTGACTAAGCCATTTGATAATTTTCACTTTATTTTTTTTATCGACGAGATATCCCTGTATTTTATAAAACATTTCTTTTCTTTGGAAATCATACTTTCCTTTACCCATTGGTTTTGGTTCGTCCCATGTGCTAAATTTCTTTAAGCATAACCAATCATCATTGTCTGGATCCCTTTTCTCTAAAATATCTTTTGGGTTTGGTAAATCTTCCAGATTTGTGATCCATTCAGATGTTATTTGATTCCAATATTTGTAATCTGAATCTTCCCACCATTCTTTTTTTTCATTTAGAATGCCTAAGTCATTTTTTTCTTCTTCTTCCTCTTCCTCTATGTTTTTTTCAACAAATGCGGGATCAATATCTCTAATGTATAATTGCCAAGCTCCTTTATAAAACTCATATTTTTTATCATCATGCCAACTAAATTTATTAAGCATATAATTATCTGAAAGAATTGCTAAAATTTCATGAAGAGAAATTCTCTGATATTTTTTGCCGATTCTCTCAATTTTTTTTTCGCGACCATAACTGTGCCTACTAATTTGATCATCAAACTCTCCATGCAGTTCGTAACTATACCCAAGTTCAAATGTTCTGCCAATTATCCAATATTTAAAAGAATTCATTTCAGATTTACTAAACTTCCACTTTTTATATTCATATTTTGTCTCTAAAAATGGTATAACTTTGTTTGTAATGAATGATTTTTCTTCATTTTGAAAAGCTTTATTTATTAATTCTATGTATTCAATGAAAAGGGTATCTAATTCGGCTAACCGCTTGTTTAAGAATTCAATCCCTAAATTATTTTTTATATGGTGACTTTTATTGTAATTACCTTTGATTTCAAGTAAAAGCGTAAGGTCTTTTAAAAGTTTTTTTTGGTTTGTTTTTAAAGATTTGTAAAATAGTTTGTAATGTTTTTCAAATGTAAAACTTGTAGGAGCAAAATCATCCAGACATGAATCAATATGTTTACTAAAATCCCCAAATCCCGTTACCGAATGATAAATTCTATTATTCATCAATTTGTAATGACGTTTTGCTTCAGGGTTATTGTAAGGGAAATTGTATTTTAAAACCTCCTCATCTGTTGGTAATCTTTCGGGTAATTCGCTTTTATATGGCGGTCTGATAAATGTAAGATTAATTTTGAGTTTTGGATTTTTATAAAAAGCAAATTCAATTGTGTTACGAGCATAATCTCTTAATAAAATATGTTTTGGCGGATTTTGCTTTTTGAAAACAAGATTGTAAACAGTTAGTGCTACTTTGTTAGTAAAAGAGTCATTTGCATTTCTAAGTATGCAACCATATGCAACGGCATACAATCGCTCAGAAATGTATAGATCATTAATATTCTTGAATTTTTTCAAGATCCAAATAAGAACCTCTGGTTGTTGTTCTAAAAGATTGACTAATGCCTTGGTGGTTTCATCCCGTACCTTAACCTTCGTACTTGATAAGATCCACGTTAAACTTTGTGCAGTCAATCTTGTCGTTTCAAAATCTAGTTTATTAGAAATACCAGGTGTCCATGCCCAATCAATTAATCTTCTTGTTGGATAAGCAATTTTATCATCATCATACTCTGTATAGTACCTTAAATATTGTTGCCAGAAACTATCTCTTTCTGGCATGCTATATCGATTTAAAATTCTTGTCAAACGATCACTGTT